>JAQCAN010000177.1 GCA_027621335.1 Bacteroidota bacterium | reverse complement strand
CCCTTGATCCAAGACCTGCGGAATGAAGGATTGGAGGTTCTTCTTTCTGATGAGCCTGACAAACTACCCGACTTCGCTAGAGATAAAGGGACCTTGGTGGTCAGGACTCCAGCGGTGCCCGCTGACACGGCCGTCCTGAGCTATTTCATGGAGCATGGTCATCCGATCCTGAAGCGGTCGGAGCTGTTGGCACAGGTCTCTCAAGGCATGAGGACCATTGCCGTGGCAGGAACACACGGAAAGACCACCACCTCTTCTATGATTGCGCACATCCTGACCCACTCTGGACATGGTTGCACCGCCTTCATCGGTGGGCTGATGTCGGGATATGAGTCCAACGTCCTCATCGATGCCGATTCGGATTGGGTGGTCCTGGAGGCCGATGAATTCGATCGTTCCTTTCATCACTTGCACCCAGAGATAGCCGTGGTCACCTCAGTGGACCCGGACCATCTGGACATCTATGGCGATGAAGCAGAGTTCAAGGCAGCCTTCAACACGTTTGTCAATGGGGTGGAGAAGTCCGGTACAGTCTTTCGTTTCAATGAGATCCCTGAGTTCAAGGCGTCTGCGTCACAGTTCAGTTATGGCACGTCACCATCCGATTTTGAGGTGGGAAATGTCCATGTGAAAGAAGGCGCCTTTCATTTTGACCTTAAAGCTCCTGACCGCACCATCGAGGATATCACTCTGCCACTGCCTGGACGCCACAACGTCTGGAATGCCGCAGCATCATGCTCGGTGGCTTTGAAGTTGGGATTGAGTGACACTCAGGTCAAGGAAGCTTTGAAAGCGTACAAAGGCGTGAAACGCAGGTTCGAAGTGCATCAACGTGGCCCATCCGTGTATTTCATCGATGACTATGCCCATCATCCCACTGAGATCACGGCCTGTATCCAGGCCGTTCGTGAGCTCTATCCTGGTAAACGTCTCACAGTAGCTTTCCAGCCACACCTTTTCAGTAGGACCAAGGACTTCCTCACAGGCTTTGCAAAGAGCCTTTCCTTAGCCGATGAACTCATCCTCCTTCCCATCTATCCGGCACGTGAAAAACCCATCCCTGGAATCACCTCCGAAGCCTTGTTGGAGCAGGCCACTATTGCCAACACGGTGATGTGTACAAAAGAGGAGCTACCCTCCCACATTGCTGAACTGGAATTAGAAGTTTTGTTAGTACTGGGAGCGGGAGATATAGATCGTACTATCCCTCTCATTAACAGCGTTTTATCTGAGCGAAACCAAGACCATTGAACCGACCTGTGCGCCATATCATCCTTTTCAGCATCTCCTGTCTTTTTGCCGGGTTGCTGTTGAGTTTCTCATGGAAGCGAGCGGCAGAGGGAATCTGTGAGGACTTCAAAGTGGAGATCAACGGCAATGGTTTCAGTCATTTCGTAACGGTGGAGTCCGCCAGGGAGATCATCTTGAACTTAGGTGACCCCCTTATCGGAACTGCCATGGACCTCATCGATATTCCAAGGATAGAGGATAGACTCATGGAGATTCCTTATGTGAAGGAGGCCATAGTATACAAGACCATTGATAAAACATTGAGAGTGAGCATCACCCAACGTGAGCCTATCCTCAGACTCATCGATAAGAATGGACAGAGCGCCTATCTAGACAAAGACGGCCTACTCATGGAGACCTCTGAGTCTTACACGGAGCGCTGCATTCCATTGACGGGGTCCTACACCTTGGATCAGGTGGAGGTCTTCATGCAGCCTGAAGGGAAGCTCTACCGGCTGAAGGATTTCATCGAATTCATCAATGGAAGTGAATTCTGGTCGGCACAGATCGTGCAGATCGACTTACCTGCTGACGGACAGATGACCATACTGCCCAGAGTGGGCGTGCATGAGATCGTTATCGGTTCATTGGCCGATTACGAACTGAAGATGAAGAACCTCAAGGATTTCTACGATAAAGGAATAACACAGACCAATTGGAACCTGTACAAGAGTCTGGACATAAGATTCAAGGATCAGGTCGTATGCTTGAAACGATGATAGAAGAAGAAAGAGATAACTCAGAGATCATAGTGGGACTCGACATAGGGACCACCAAGATCGCGTGCATGGTCGGGCGCAAGAACGAGCATGGGAAATTGGAGATATTGGGTCTTGGCAAGGCTGAGTCGGTCGGGGTGAAACGCGGAGTCGTTTCCAACATCGAGCAGACAGTGAGCTCCATCCGCATCGCGGTGGAAGAAGCCCAACGGGCCTCTGGACTGGAGATCAGCCACGTGAACGTGGGCATCGCTGGACAGCACATCCGCAGCCTTCAGCACCGGGGCATGATCACCCGCCAGAACATGGAGATGGAAATCTCTCAGGCGGACTTGGACCTGTTGGAGAAGGACATGTACAAGCTCATGATGGCGCCAGGTGAAGAGATCATCACGGTCATTCCGCAAGAGTATATCGTGGATAGCGAGCAGGGCATCAAGAACCCCATAGGGATGTCAGGAGTGAGGCTGGAAGGGAACTTCCACATCATCACCGGTCAGCTTACGGCCATCAAGAACATCCACCGATGCATCTCCAAAGCCGGACTCACCGTCACAGGATTGACCTTAGAACCGCTTGCCAGTTCAGCTGCTGTCTTGAGCGAAGAGGAGAAAGAAGCCGGGGTGGTCCTGGTGGATATAGGAGGTGGAACCACGGACATCGCCATCTTCCAGGATGGGATCATCCGACATACAGCCGTTATTCCATTTGGTGGAAACGTCATCACCGAGGACATCAAGGAGGGATGCACCATCATGAAGAAACAGGCGGAGGCCTTGAAGGTGAAATTCGGATCGGCCTTGCCACAGGAAAGCCAGAACAGCGATGTCATCTGTATCCCAGGTTTCAGGAACCGCCAGCCGAAGGAGATCTCCATGAGGAACCTCGCCCACATCATCAATGCCCGTATGGAGGAGATCATTGAGCATGTGCACTATGAGATCATGAACAGCGGATATGAGCGTAAGCTGATTGCAGGCATCGTGATTACAGGTGGCGGAAGCCAGCTTAAGCACCTGCAACAGTTGTTCGAGTACGTGACCGGAATGGACTCCAGAGTCGGATACCCGAACGAGCATCTATCCAATACGAACGACCATACCGTCACCTCGCCCATGTACGCTACAGGTGTGGGCTTGGTCATCAAAGGCTTCGAGCAATTGGAGAAGGACTCACGCAGAGGTATCGTGAGGACAGAGACCAAGAAGTCGAAGAATGGAGGCATCATCCAACAGTTCTTCACCTCAGTGACAGGCTACTTGAATGAAGACCACGATTGAAACGATTTATCTGACCAGAACATCTAAAAACACAGTATCATGCCACTAGAATTCGAAATGCCAAAAGACAGCTCTTCCATACTCAAGGTCATCGGAGTAGGAGGGGGAGGTAGCAATGCCGTGAACCACATGTACCTGCAAGGGATCAAAGGGGTGGACTTCATGGTCTGCAATACCGACCTGCAGGCGTTGGACATCAGCCCTGTACCTCTGAAGATACAGATCGGTCAGACCCTGACTGGGGGAAGAGGTGCCGGTGCGCAACCTGAAGTGGGACGCAATGCCGCTGTGGAATCCATCGAGGAGATCAAGGAGATCCTGGCCAATAACACCACCATGGTCTTCATCACAGCCGGCATGGGCGGAGGCACAGGGACCGGAGCAGCTCCCGTCATTGCCCAAGTGGCCAAGGAGATGGGCATCCTCACCGTGGGTATCGTCTCAGTGCCTTTCAAGTTCGAAGGGCCCAGACGTAACAAACTGGCTCAGGAAGGACTGGAGAAACTCAGGAATTCTGTGGACACGCTCCTCATCATCAAGAATGATAAACTCAGAGAGTTGTACGGCAACCTGAGCATGACCGATGCCTTCCATCATTCGGACAATATCTTGACTACGGCCGCCAAAGGCATTGCGGAAGTCATCTCCAGTATCGGTTATATCAACGTGGACATGAATGACGTGAACACCGTCATGAAGGACAGCGGAGTGGCCATCATGGGATCAGCTCAGGCGGACGGAGAGAACCGCGCTCAAAAAGCCGTTTCTGGCGCATTGGAGTCCCCACTCTTGAATGACAGTGACATCCGTGGAGCGAGACATGTCCTCTTGAACATCACCTTCGGGTCACAGGACATCACGATGGACGAATTGGATGAGATCACAGCTTACATCCAAGCTGAGGCTGGAGACAGAGCCGAAGTCATCATGGGCTATGGCCAGGATGACCGATTGGGTGAGGCGGTCAGTGTGACCATCATCGCTACCGGATTCGAAGGCAACAGCCATGAGGTGGCCTTGGGATTGGAGAAAGAACCTGAGAAGACCTATCGCAAGTTGGACGAGGATGTACCTACCATGATGACACCTCCACTGGAAGCCAGGGAGATCCAGTCGCCATTGACCTCTGCCACGGATATGAGGAACAACCAAACGAAGCGTCAAGAACCACAAGCCCCTTTACCTTCAGAAGAGGAGGAGCCTTTCTTGAAGGAGATGGCCGATGAGGACATTGTCGATCAACCCATCCAGCAGGATCTCGGCTTCGACCTGAAGTCTTTTACTGAACCTAAAGCGACACCTGCACAGAATCCTATGCCATTGGAGGAGGAGAAGCAATACTTCAGCCTGTTCGATGAGACACAGGACGAAACGGAGGATCCTAGGTTCGAAGAGCAAAAAGAGGAGATAGTCCCACTTTTCCGCGAGCAATATGAGCCTGTTCAGGAAGTGAGGACCGCACCCTCACGGCATAAGATAGCCCCTGAGGACCATCGCATGAACACTGAGGAGCGCATGGAGCGTATCAAGGAGTATGGCATGAAGCTGCGCACTCCGAGTGGCTTGAGCGAGTTGGAGAAGGAACCGGCCTACAAGCGTAAGAACTTGGAATTGGAGGATGTTCCTCACTCGTCAGAGTCCAACATGAGCCGGTACACCCTGAACGATTCAGAGAGCGAAGGGGTGACCTTGAGCAAGAACAATCCTTACTTGGATAAGCACGTAGACTGAGCATGAGCATTGTAGAACAAGTCAACGCAGACATCAAAACGGCCATGTTGGCCAAAGAGCGTGCTAAGTTGGATGCCCTGCGCGCCATCAAGTCGGCACTGATGCTGGAGGCTACCAAAGGGAGCAATTCAGAGGTGGACGATGAGCTGGCGACCAAGGTCATCATGAAGCTGCATAAGCAGCGTAAGGAAGCGGCTGAGATCTATGCAGAGCAGGGCCGAGAGGACTTGGAGAGTGTGGAGATAGCACAGGCTGAAGTGCTGCAGACCTACCTGCCCCAGCCCATGGCAGAAGCAGACCTAAAGGCGGCTTTAGAGGCCATCATAGCCGAGGTAGGAGCCACTGGACCACAGGATATGGGAAAGGGGATGGGAAAGGCCTCAGGCGCCCTTGC
>JAQCAN010000176.1 GCA_027621335.1 Bacteroidota bacterium | reverse complement strand
ACCTTACCAACTATAACGAATTCACCTTCAGTGTAGACATCCGAGTACGACCTGGATATGCCTTCTCTCCTGGAGTCTATGAACTCAATGTCCGCTTCCACATAGAAGAACAGATGTAAGCCGACAGAACGATCATGAAAACAAACTATTCCATATCCCTGACAATCCTCCTCTTCCTTCTCTTAGGAGGCGGAGCTTTTGCGCAATTCGGGTCTGTGGATGCAAGTCAGTTCGAAGTGAAGTTCAAAATAGCCGAGGTGGAGTTCAAGGAAGGTGAAGTAGTCTCCAATCCACTTCAGATCAAGAACAAGAGTAACCGCGCAATGACTATGTCGCTGGACATGAGCTACCCGCCTGAATGGTCGATCATCGGAGTGCGCAAGAATGAGGTGACCATAGGCCCAAGAGACTCTGTATACATCCCACTCAGACTGATTCCGAAAGGAGGCATTGAAGGAAATACCAAATACGCCATCAACGCTATGATCCGTAGTGAAGAAGGTTACCCGCTCGGTGTGGGACAGTTCTTCTGCTTTACTAAGAAGGTTGTCAAATGGGAACTTAATCTGGGACCAACAGACATCATCTACTTCAGGAACGATCAGGATGAGGCGAACTTCGACCTGACTCTTAAGAACACAGGAAAACAGCAGACCGACTTCCAAGTGAGCCTCAATGGTGGAAATCGCGAAGACCTCCTGCTAAGAGACACCATGGGTAACCTAATAAGGCGCCCGACCTATACCCTTCCTGTTTCAGCGGGAGAGGATACGACCCTACACTTCAATGTGAAACCAGCGCAGTTCAAAAGAAACTTCCGAACGGTCAGCTTGAACAATTATCTTCCAAGCTCAGTCACTGCTGAGAAAAGATTCCGCTACTATGCCATTTCTGAAGAGGCCAAGGACATAGATGGGGAAGGCTTCAAGAGAGGGACCAAGGTGGACTTCGTCCGTTTGGCCAATCAGAAACAGATCTCACCTTATGGCAGTGACTACCTGCCGCTCACCATGGAGGCTCAGATCCAGAACATCCTTTCCGATTACAGCGTAATGACCTTGAACCTCATGGGAACCAAGCAGATAGATCTGGACTCCAGGCTGGTCTATTTTTCACAGTTGTTCTTCAGTCAGAGCTATCTGAATACAAACCTCTTCGATCATACACCTTGGTATGTGGGGTATTTCACCCGTAAATACGATATACAAGCCGGATTGGTCAATGGAAGGGCTACTGGCACACCCACGGCTGGAAAAGGAATCACAGGGAGCTATCAGATCCATCCGTATCACCGCATAGGCGGCCACATCACACGCTCTCCGAATCTGGATAATGCTCGGTATTCTAACTACGGCCTCTTTCATCAATTCGATAAAGACCGCAGCCTGCGCATCACTTCCAATCTTTCAATGACCGATGACAATGTGATCGACAGGAGGATCTACGTGGCTAATACAATGGTCAATAAGCGATTGGGTAGAAACCACAACCTCAGCTTGATGACGGGATATAGTTTCACCAATTTCAAGGATACCACCATTACCAGTAGCGGCTACCGTTTGGGGCTCACGTATTCCGGAAGTATGATGGATGGGCGCCTGCGTCAGAACCTAGGTATAAGATACACCAGTCCACGATTTGGAGCCTCGAACACCCAGTTGATCAATGTGAACAATCGAACAAGTTTCGAATTGAATGAGACCATGCAGGTCCTTCTTATGAATAACCTCAATCAGAACAACCGCTATGGAGGTCTGTTCACCGACACGATACAGAATAGCTTTAAAACCTTTACCAACCGGATGAGCCTCGTGGCGAGGACCGCATTGGGTACATTTCAGCCAGGTCTTTACTATGATGTCATAGAACAGCCTATGTATACGAATCATAGCCGAGGATTGACCTTCAATTATAACAAGTTCAATTTCGAGAACAATTCATTGTTCACTACGACCATCCAAGCGGGGTATAACAACCCCTTGAACTTCCCTGAGATCAAAGAATATTTCACGGCCAGCTGGTCCATGCTTGCCAGGGTAAGGACCCTTTCCCTGAACATGAGATACGCCTATGGACCCAGCAATCCCTTGATGTTGACCAGCGCCTTCGCGCAGAACAACTATCCCAAGCAGTTCAGAACTTCATTGCAACATCAGTATATGTTCAAGAACAACCATTATGTTCTTCAGTCAGCAGGAAGTTATGCCTATAACAATCAGCTCCAAAGCCACAGCATAGGAGTATTCCCAGAGATGTTCTACTTCAGTAACACGGGCTGGAGATTCAGCGTCAGGACCCAGTACAACTTTGTGTCCACGGATGTGAGACAGGCCACCTCGGCTATTGCCGAAGCTCTCAGCCTTCCCCTGAACGACACTGGTCCTTCTGTGAGCAGCTCATTTCGCGTGGGTGTCTCGGTGAGAAAGGACTTAGGCATTCCTATCCCCTTCTCAAAAAGTAAGAACCACGACACGGAGATCATCGCCTTCTATGACTTGGATGGAAATGGCCTGCAAAGCAATGACGAGCCTTTGATAGAGAATGTGGTCATCCGCATGGGGAAGGATGAGGTCATTACCAATATCGATGGGACATCCTTGTTGATGAACATGCCACAAGGTCGATATGGACTGACCGTCATTCCGTTGGACGCTCCAAAAGGCTGGTTCCCAGATGTTCCGGATAGCGTGGATGTATTGACCAAGGGTACTCTCTTCATCCCTTTCGTTCGTGGCATCAAGGTGCAAGGAAGGGTGATGATCGACTTGGACAAATTGACATCTGACAAGTCTCATAACTTCGACTTAAGCCATATCAAGATATGCGCGACCAATAACAAGTCCTATTTCACTCTGACCGATATGAATGGAAACTTCGATTTCTATCTGCCTAATGGGGATTACACGATCACCTTCGATGAGAATGTCCTCTCAGACCGATTCAGGATCATGCAGAATGACATAAAAGTGAGCCTTAGTAATGATCTGGAGAACATGTTCGTGACCTTCATGGTAGTCGAGAAGCGAAGAAAGGTGGATATAAAGAAGTTCGGGAATTGACGAAACTAATCACATATCTTCAAGGCCGCGAGAACGTGCAGATGACTAAAAAAGAGCTGAAGGAATTCTTAGACCTCAAGGCAGGGCAATATGAGCATTTGGATTTCATCCAAGAAGACCCCATCTTGATTCCTCATGCCTTTGTTGCAAAAGAAGATATTGAGATCAGTGGATTCCTCACGGCAGCAATCGCCTGGGGACAACGAAAGACAATCATCAATAATGCGAGGGAACTGATGGAACTCATGGATGATAGACCTCATGCGTTCTTAATGACCATGCAAGACGGAGACTTGGACCGTTTCACAAACTTTGTGCATAGAACCTTCAATGGGGTGGATTGTCAGTTCTTCATTTCTCGCCTATCCAAGCTATACAAGGATGGCAGGGGCTTAGAAGGAAGTCTGGGTCTAGCTGTAGAGAAGCATGGCACTGGAGAAGGCATCTCCAGGTTCAAGGAAGAATTATTCCAAGGGCATTTCCAAACGAGAAGTCTTAAACACATGGCCGATCCATTGAGAGGATCCAGTGCGAAACGCATAAATATGTACCTGCGTTGGATGATACGGTCAAACGATAAAGGTGTGGATTTCGGCTTATGGAAGAACATATCTCCTGCTCAACTATCCATCCCCCTTGATGTTCACACAGGAAATGTGGCCAGGAGTTTAAAGTTATTGAAGCGAAGGCAAAATGACTGGAAGGCCGTAGAGGAACTAGATGGTATACTAAGGCGTTTCGACAAAAGGGATCCAGTGAAATACGACTTTGCACTTTTCGGTCTGGGAGTCAACGAGGACTGGGACTACTGAAATCACTGGTTTCGCCTGAACTGCTTGTTCAAAGCTAATACTTGTTCAATCAATGAATGTTCTCCATCGTTCACGATGACATGATCAGCGCGTTCAAGCTTATCTTCCTCGGTCCATTGCTTTGAAATGCGGGCTCTTACAGAAGCCTCATCCACTCCATCCCGTTTCATCACCCGATCGATGCGCAAGGATTCAGGGGCCGTCACCACGATGACTTCATCCATCTCCTTATCTGCTCCAGTCTCAAATAGGATTGCTGCTTCTTTGATGATGTAGGGATGTCCATCCTGCTCCATAGTCTCCAACCAAGCTCTGAAATCCTGTCCAACAGCAGGATGAACCAAGGCATTCAGGTCGGCTAGTTCTGCAGGATTAGAAAAGACTCTGTCAGCCAACGACTTGCGGTCCAATTCACCTTTGGGATAGACCTCCTGTCCGAAACGTTCAGTAATAGCCTGTTTTAGATCAAGGTCGCTATGCATGAGGGCCTTGGCGCGATCATCAGACATGTAGATGGGCGCTCCCAAAGTGGCGAACAGTTTGGCTACGGTGGTCTTTCCGCTGCCAATTCCTCCTGTAAGCCCGATGCGCTTCAAGGTCTTCAGGCCTTGTTAGCAAGTTCGGTCTCGTTCACCTGAGCAGTGGCAGAGAGTGCTGACTTCTCCACTTTGAGTTTGATACCATCCTCAACGGTGATGATGACAGTGTTCTCTTTGACAGTGTCCACTTTGCCATGTATGCCTCCGATAGTCACGACTTTGTCTCCTTTCTTAAGCCCTTCCCTGAAGGCTTTAGCATCCTTCTGACGTTTCTGTTGTGGACGGATCATGAAGAAGTAGAAGATGATGATTACGATTCCCCACATGAGGAATACAGATGCTCCACCCCCTTCAGCCCCTTGAGCCATCAAAAATATGTTCATGCTTTTCATAATGTTCAGATTATTTAGTTCGTTTCAGGCGCTATCACGGTCCCTTCAAAATATAAAATGCTTGTCTTAGGTTTTGTGTTGGCGACCAGCGTAATGGACTTGGACATGTGCCCTCTGAGACCATCGCTGTTGAACTGAACGGGGATACTTCCTCCTTCCCCGGGGGAAATAGGCTCTCTGGGCCAGTCCTCTGTCAAGGTGCATCCGCATGATGCCTTTACAGAGGCTATGATCAATGGAATGTCCCCGGTATTCTCAAATTCAAAGACAAAATCCACCTTCTCTCCCTGCGAAATCTCTCCAAACTTGAACAATGTCTCCTTGAAGCTGATCTCTGACACCGTACCATCTTCTCCAGAAGAGATGACCATTTCCGTAGTGATGCCCTCATTCTCAGTGGTCAACCTGCAAGAGGCTAGAAGAATCAATATGACCAATCCAACTGTTCTCATGACTCTAAAAGGCCTCTACCGATCTTCTTGATCTCACCATCCGTTTTCATCTCTATGAACAGTTTGTCCAAGACACCATTGATGAATGGTGCGCTCTTTGGCGTGCTATAATACTTTGACAGCTCGATGTATTCGTTCATGGTCACCTTTGTGGGAATGCTCTTGAAGGTTCT
>JAQCAN010000175.1 GCA_027621335.1 Bacteroidota bacterium | reverse complement strand
AATGAATTCTTTCTTTATGACAAGCCCTCTAAGGATCACATCATCTTGGTCAGTGGATGACAACGAACTGCCTGCGACTCACTTGATCACTGGCCTTGAGAGTGAGAGTATACTCGCCATTAGGGAAGTCGATCAAGTTGATACGGGCTATAGGCTCAAGGACAAAAAGGTTGTTAGATTGAGATAGTATAGCTCCCAATTGACTTGAGATGATCACAACAGCATGAGGGTCAACCCGCCAACTCAAGAACATCTCTTCTCCAGCAGGATTGGGAAACAAGCTAATGGACTCCTGCACGTCAGGTTCAGAGATCGATGTGGAGAGAACCTCTATGGTCTCACAAGAAGTGTCGGAAGAGCATTGGTTGAAAACCGTCAAACAGACTTCATAGGTCCCAGGGTCAACGAAAACATATTCTAAGGACTCTACATCTACTATCTCAGCACCATCTCCTAGATTCCAAACCAATGAATCGGCATTTGAACTCAAGTTATTCAGATTGATGGTATTCCCATCTTGACTCAGGTCAAATAAGGCATCTGGGGCACAATCCGTCTCAAGCACTTCAACGGATACACAAGAAGTGTCAGAGCTACATGTGTTCTCGGCCACAAAGCAGAGCTCATAAACTCCTGGAAACTCAAAATCCAATTGAAGCTCAAGTCCAGAATTAGTTAGAACCTCATTGTTGAGCAGCCAATAAACTGAATCAGCATTGATTGCTGTTCCTGTGCCAGTGATGGAGGCACCGAATTGTTCAACAAGAATCCCTGAGACTGGTGCGCATTCACTTTCATTTATAACCACTTCGATACAGAACGAATCTTGAGAACAAACATTGGTCGTAGTCAAGCACACATCATAAAATCCGGATTCACCATACACCACCATTGCTGATGAGGAGTCTGAAAACGTCCCTTGGCCGAAATCCCACTGCCAATCTAAAGGTTCTCCTGTCGATGTATCATTGACATATAGAGTATCAGAAGATAGCGTGAACTCAAAGCTCGTTTCATGGGTACAACTCTCGATATCTATCTCGATGAACTCACAATATGAGCTTGTGCCACATTCTGAAGTCATGGTGAGACAGACCTGATAAGTTCCAGACTCCAAGAATGAATGGCTCGTACTCAGTCCTTCTGCAATCTCTCCATCTCCAAAATCCCATGACGCATTAGAATTCTGGTCCCAATCCAAGACATCCAAGGAGAGGTAACCTCCATTCATAGAATGTGTGAAGTCGACTGTTGGAAGACAATTTGCAAGGCTACCCGGTTCATGCTCTAAGATCTTGTAAGTCCGACCTGATTCAAGTAAATACACAGTATTCACTATCCCACTTGGCCATTTGACGACCACACTATCAATGGCGTTCTGATCACTTAATCCAAAATGAAGCGTATTCGAATTCTGACTCAAGTATCCCTCTCCACATTGTAAGGTCCTCATCTGAAACCCTAGTTCACTGTACATCTCCACTCTGGATCCTATTCCATCCTTATTGGACACCGTTCCTTCTAGTCTGAATTTAGCCCATTCACTGCCATCACCTTGATTATGCCAGATATTGTGTTGGTATGGCTGATAATTACTTACCGCAAGGTCCAGATACCCATCATTATCAAAGTCCCCGGTAGCACAGGAAAATGACTGTACCGTATCATTCAACATGCTTTCCTCTGGTTCCAAGCTGGTAAATGTGAAGCCTTCATCATTTCTGAATAAGCTATTCGGTGCATAACCAACTACAGGATTGCCTCCAGCCACATAAAGATCCAAGTCCCCATCATTATCAAAGTCCAAAAAGTCAGAACCCCAGGTCCAGATAAAGCTAAAGTCTACTCCCAAAGCATTGGATACTTCAGAGAATGTCTCATCTCCCTCATTTCTCAATAACTTATTCCCGTACTGGGCGCCATCTGCGAAAAATGACCCCGGTGGTGAATTGGTCACATAAATATCAGAAAGGCCATCATTGTTGTAGTCACCAACAGTTACGCACATCGCGCTCATGCAGATATCCGTATTAGATGTCTCGGAGATATTCTCAAAGGCTAGCCCACCAAGATTCTTGAAAAGACTATTCCCTCCGCCAATGCATTTATCATTGGCTAGATAAATGTCCTGCAGGTTGTCATTATTTATATCAAAGAAAGTAGAACAGAACTCTCCTTTTTCTTGTTGACCCAACCCCAATGAAACTGTAATATGACTTCACGTTCCATCTCCATTGTTCCTGAAGAACTGGTTCCCTTGATTGCTTCTGTTTACGATATAAAAATCTAGCCAACCATCATTGTCAATGTCACCAAACGAAGCTCCATAACTGAATGTTGGATTGAAAAGATTTATCAATCCAGATTGAAAATTCACATTCTCAAACTCCAATCCACCATTATTCCTATACAGGTCATTACCCTCAAACAAGCTGGTTGTAAATAGATCCTTATCGCCATCATTATCATAATCCACCCATAAGATCTGTCTTATCCTTTTATTATTGGAAATGTTCAAAAAGACCTCTGTGAAACTGCCATGAGAACCTAAATAGAATTTCATTGGTTCTCCCGTATTCGTAGCAAATGACAAGTCATCTTGTCCATCGCCATTGAAATCTGCAAAACTCATACCTCCAGAAAATGGACCTCCGGTATATGAGCCTTGAACACCCAATTCAGCTGCTAAATCAATAAAAGCTTGGCCCGATGATTCAAAACAGATCAGCAATAAGAATGAAAACCTTAACACTTTAATGAACATATGATTCTAAGATCTAGACATTATGCTGACCAAGATACAGGAGAATTTGCTCAAAGTCCAGAAACAGTTGTTCCTGGGATGAAAACAGCCAGCCACAAGAGTTAATCAACCATCAGCCTGATTCCGCTTGAATGTGATGTGAATTCAGGGGCATACATGCATTGAATGGTACTGATACCATTGGAAAAATCCCCTTTTTGAGACACAAAGACATCATACTCCAACACGTAGGCTCCTTTATTCAAATCATCGATGAAGAAGTTCGTGGAGGCATCGCGGGTGCTCTTATAGAATCCCAATCCTCCGGAATAGACCATCCCACTGATAACGTCCACGGGTTCTACTCCGGAATTGCGCATGTCCTTGATGTGCACGAATTCCATTTCCCTATCCGTCTCCACCTCCATGCGGATACGCACTCGGTCCCCAACCTTCAGAACTGATTCAGTATTCAATTCGGCCAAGACTTCCCCTGTATCCGTAGACTTCACTTTGAAGACCTGCTTTCGAATCTTAAGCGGAGATTCTGAGGCCGTGATCTTATCCAACTGCTCGAAGTACTGATAGTATACCGCTCCCCAAGCTGGAGCCTCGCCTTCCTTGGTCACGGTCACTTTGGACATGTTCGCTTTGATCTCCTGACCCTCCCTTTTATACTTGAGGTAGCCAGTACCTGTGTAAGCTTCCCCAAAAACAGGTGCACTGATAAATATAGTGTAACAGTTAAATTCGGGAACAATGAAGAAGTCACGATTCACCGAGAGTCAGATCATCGGTATACTCAAACAACAAGAAGCTGGCCTGAAGGTCAGCGAGCTATGCAGGGAGCATGGTATCAGTCAACCCACTTTCTATAATTGGAAGGCGAAGTATGGCGGCATGGAGGTCGCACAGCTGAAGCGGATCAAGGAGCTCGAGAAGGAATTGGCGCAATACAAGAAGATGTATGCAGAGGAATCCCTTGCCAACAGGGTGCTGAAGGATGTGATCGAAAAAAAGCTCTGAGGCCTGTCGAGAAGAGAGAGCTGGTGACTCATGCCAAGGCAGAACACGGCATGAGCATACGACAGGCCTGTATCCTGTTCTGCATATCACAGTCGGTGTATCGCTATACACCTGGACCGAGCGATGACCATGTGGTCAGGGAACAGCTGGGCATGTTGGCGGACCTTCACAGTAGTTGGGGCTTCTGGATGATGCATCACCATCTGCGTGATGTGGGCTGGTGGTGGAACCATAAGAAGGTCTACAGGGTCTATACAGATATGAAGTTGAACATGAGACGCAAATACAAGAAGCGATTACCTGTGAGGGTCAAGGAGCCGCTCTTGCAGCCCATCTATCCAAATGTGACCTGGAGCATGGACTTCATGCACGATGGCCTCATAGACGGCAAGAGCTTCCGATCCTTCAATGTGATGGACGATTACAATAGAGAAGTGCTGAACATCACCATGGATAAAGGTATGCCCAGTAGAAGAGTGATACGGGAGTTGGACAGGCTCATCGAGTGGAGTGGTGCACCTGAAAGGATCAGGGTCGATAATGGACCGGAGTTCATCTCAGAAGCTATGCGGAAATGGTGTGAAGGAAAAGGGATCCAGCTGAAGTTCATCCAAAAAGGAAGACCGAGTCAGAACGGATACATCGAACGCTTCAATCGGACCTTCAGAGAGGATGTGCTGAACAGGTATGTGTTCGAGTCGATCGATCAAGCCCGCATATACACCTATGCATGGATGTGGACATACAACAATGAGAGGCCCCATAGCTCACTGGGATGGAGGACCCCGGTGGACTTCATGCAGGAACGTCTCCAGGGCTACGCCCTTCCAACGTTCCTGCATGACCAGGACAAGACATGGAAATCTTTAGTTTTGAACGCACCTAACTAGGGGAAGCTTACAGGTCGACTCGTCCGGAAAACACGTTCGAGCTTATGTTGACCGTTTCGGGGAAGTAATGCAGATCAATGTTGAAAGCCTGAAGCCAGGAACCTACCTGTTGCACGTATCCTCACCGGCCCGATCGGATGTCCAGGCTATAATGATCTATTGAAAAAGTGCCCTCCATAAGTTTGATAAATAGTTCTGTGTAGTTAACTTAGTGGCCAAGTGACACTAATTACGGAAGCGTCCGTAAAATCCAATACATAGACTATGAAGCTAAACAGACTACTGTGCATGCTCCTTCTAGGAGTGTTGTCAACCCCCTTGACCATAGATGCTCAGCGAAATGATCGCGTAGTGCTCCAAGCCTTTTATTGGGACTATTACAATGAGGGCTATCCCCAAGGTTGGGCGAACTACATTACCGAATTAGCCCCACGCCTCCGCGAGATGGGCATTGACGCGGTATGGGTACCACCGAGTTTCAAGAACGCCAATCCGAATTCGGTTGGGTATTCTCCTTTCGACCATTATGACCTAGGTGATAAGTTCCAAAAAGGTGACCTCAAGACCCCGTTAGGAGATAAGGATGAGTTCTTACGCATGGTGGCCGTGCTTCATACCAATGGCATCGAAGTCATTCAGGACATCACCCTGAATCATGTCAGTGATGCCGGAAATACGGGAGGATCCGGAGGTCAGGATCCTATTGCGTTATCTCAGTACAATGACTTTGAAACGGCAGGATTTAAAAATTTCAGGTATGTTTCCTACGAGACGCCTTACCTGGATAATTCATCCTTCAACTACTTGAACAGAAAAGGGCGATGGCCTAAGAACTATCAGAATTTCTATCCCAATCCGAACCATGGCTGCTGCAC
>JAQCAN010000174.1 GCA_027621335.1 Bacteroidota bacterium | reverse complement strand
TCCTTTACTGACCTTTTCCACCTCCCCTTTCAGATGCACCTGTCGGTCCTGAGCCTCCCAATGGAAATTCATTGCAGCCTTAGGATGAGCGCTGAGTTCCTTCCCTTTTCGACTAGAATAATTGGTATAGAAGATAAGCCCCTCATCACTCAGCTCACGCAGGAAAACGATTCTAGAAGAAGGATAACCTTCCCTGTCCAATGTGGATAGACACATCGCATAGGGTTCTCTAACTCCGTTATTGATTGCCGTTTCCAACCATGATCGGAATTGTATCATCGGAACATCATTGAACTCTTCAATGTCCAAAGGGACATTCACAAAATCCCTTCTATCCTGTCTTATGAAGTCCTTCAATCCGTCTTCCATATCCTAAATCAATCTGGCCTTAAAGCTATGTCTTTGCTCCATAACGACAGACCGTTAAAAAGGATGGAGCGCCTGGCTTGATGTTCTCACTCCTGAATTGTACGTTTGACGGGTATGTTGGAATTTCAGCCAAAGAACAAGTACAATCCTGAGAGAGGGCGTCTGCTCGTCTCTGAGCCCTTCATGGAGGACCCTTATTTCAAGCGGACTGTGGTCCTCCTTTGTGAACATAATGAGGAAGGGAGTTTCGGCTTCGTCTTGAACAAATACATCGATGTCAACATCACCGATGTCATAGAGGACCTTCCTCAGATGAAAAGCCGCATCTCCGTAGGAGGTCCGGTGAAGAATGAGAACCTCTTCTATCTCCATACCCTTGGCAAAGAATTGGACGGTAGCACAGAGGTCATTCCGGGCGTTTACATAGGTGGTGAATTCGATGTACTGAAGGAGCGCATCAAAGCTGGCCTGATAACAGAGAAGCAGATCCGCTTCTTCATCGGCTATTCTGGTTGGGAAGAAGAACAGTTGAATGGCGAGCTGAAAGAAGGGTCATGGCTGGTCCTTCCTGCCATGGGTACAGATGTCATGGACACCAAACAAGACGACCTCTGGGCTCAGGTCCTAAGGGATAAAGGTGATCGGCAATCCTACTTCGCCAACTTTCCAGAGGATCCTAAGTTAAACTGACCATCGTTTTATTCAATAGTGCTTCAACGCCTCACGTTTGGTCAAGGCAGGAAGAGAATTCATGGTCACGAAGTGGTATACCCACTCCGTATGGAACTTCGCAGCCTGCCGGAGCGACCAACCCATTGCTTTTTGAATGAAGAACTCCTTGGAGTCTGAATGTCTGAGAATATTGGTTGAGAGCCGTTCGAGGTCCATGTCCTTCCCATATTTGAGTTGGTACAAAAGGCTGCAACGGATCAGCCAAAGATGGCCGGAAGCATTCCATTCTTCCATTCGCTCTTCAAGTTCAGGAAACTTCTGAATGAGCCCTCCGACCAAGGTGGCGGAGATCATGTCAACCGTATCCCACCAGGGTTTATAGACTAGCAAATGATGGTAGAGGTCGAGTCGATGGGGGTTCCAATCCTTCTTTGAACGGGCCAGGAACTCCATGGCGATGTATTGGTATTCCCGCTCATTTTGGTTCCAGAGAGCTTTCACAAGGGCTTCAGGGTTCTTGGCACATAGAGGAGCCCAACTTTTCAAGAACGGGGCTGCAATGGCTTTTCGCTCAGGTGACTTGATGCCGAGATATTGAAAATGCCCTTTCATGTACCTGCTCATGGCCAGAGCATTTTCTGCATCAGACGAAGCCTCCAAGGAGTGACGCAGTGCGTTGATCTCTTCTCCGATGTCCATGGATTCCAACGTCAAGAAACTCATTTCTTGACGCGAGTGGCTATCTCGCCTAACCAGTTCTTATGTTCCACGGAGAAAAAGGTCTTTAATTCCCCTCCGAATCCCCTGAAATACCGCTCTACCTCAGGGATCATACTTCCCTCAAAGTCGAAGATGCGATGGCCCTGCAATTTGGCATCTAACATGGCTTGCCAAAGGTTCAAAGTTCCTGCCCCTTGATGGGCATTCTCAGGGTCATAGCCTCCGATCAGGTAATACATTCTGTCCTTGTCCCACACGACCAAGCTGGCTGCCAGTGGTTCACCATCCAAGGAACAGAGATAGAACGCCCGGTTCTCCTTGATGGCCTGAGACGTCAAAAGGCTTTCAAGGATCGTTTTATCTATGGCTACTTTCTGACGTTCGATTGTCTTCCATAACAGCTCCCGCACAGAATCGATGTTGGAGGTCCTCTGTGAGCTAAGTCCATCGTCCATCGCTTTTCGAATGTTCTTCCTTCGCTCAGAGCTCATGCCGTCCAAGAGGCTTTCTTCACTCGCCCCAAGGTCCAACAGATACGTATGGCGTGGACGTACCGATAGGTCTTGCCAGGTGTAAGGTTGGCTATCCACATCTTCAGTACTCAAACTGATTTGCAGCAGGGCATCGTTTCTGGAGTGCAGGTATTTGGCAATGGCCTTATGAACGTTCTTCTTGAAGGTTTGGATGCTCTCGGTCTTCTCGGCCTGAAAGTTCACATGCAGTCCGATATGAGGAGCCAAGGGTGGAGTGATGGTGTACTTGGCTGCAAACTTGGCTTTATGGAAGAGAAGAAAAGTTCCTGAAACCTGCTCATTCTTGCCTTGAAGGACGTAGGCTTGAATATGATATGGATACAGTGCCGCCCATTCTCGTGACGCGAAAAGGGAAACTCCGTCTTGGACACTGGGCAAGATGGAGGTATCAACAGGGCGAATGATCATGGCGTGTAAGATAAGGGCATTCAGAGGAATCGCTTTAGCCTTTTGACGAGCTTATGCGCAGAGACCACAATCCCAAGAAGGTAAACGCCCCATTGATCAATAGCAACTCGAAACCGAAGGGATAGACCAAAGTGAGCAACCAACTGACGATTGGTGAGGCGATACAGATAGCCGGGACAAAGCGATCCTTCACACGCATGGAAGTGAAAAGTCCAAAGGCATAGAGCCCCAAGAGCGGCCCATAGGTGTACCCTGCCAATGTGAAGACCTGTTTGATGACACTGTCATTGTTCAAGATGTGAAAGACCCAGATGACCACCACTAAAGCGAGGGACATACCGATATGGACCTTCCTCCGGACCTTGATCTGATCCACTTCTCCTTCCCCAGGGCTATCCAAGATGTCCACGTAAAAGGAGGTGGTCAAGGCCGTCAAAGCTGAATCCGCGCTGCTGTAGGCTGAGGCAATCAATCCAAGGATGAAACTCAATCCGATGACTACGGATAGACCGCCATTCAAAGCGATGGTCGGGAAGAGCAAGTCGGCCTTTTCAGGCAACACCATGCCCGTGCGGGCTGCATAGATATAGAGCAAAGCACCCAAGCTCAAGAAGAGCAAGTTCACGAAGACCAGAACGACACTCAAGCTCATGACATTCTTCTGAGCATCTTTCAAGTTCTTACAGGCCAAATTCTTCTGCATCATATCCTGATCCAATCCGGTCATGACCAAGGCGATCCCAGCTCCTGATAAGAATTGCTTGACGAAATGTTTCTTACCAGTCCCCTCGCCCCAAAAGAAGATCTGGGAATACTCGCTGTCCCTCACGGTGCTGATGATCTGTGTGATGTCCAAGTCCAATGCTTGTCCGATTCCTAAGACCGTGACGATGACCGCCAAGAGCATACAGACCGTTTGTAACGTATCCGTCCAGATGATGGTCTTTATGCCTCCTTTAAAGGTATAGACCCAGATCAAGCCGATGGTGATGAGCACGATAAAGAAGAAAGGCAAGCTTCCTTTGAACACGAATTCATCGAGAACGATCGCCACCAGATACAGCCTGAATGAGGCTCCGATAATGCGAGAGACCAAGAAGAAGGACGCACCCGTTTTGTAGGAGGCATTCCCGAAGCGCTCTTTCAGATAGGCGTAGATGGACGTCAGCCTGAGTCTATAATATAGAGGTAAGAGGACCATGGCAATAAGGGCATACCCTACGATATAGCCCATGACCATCTGCATGTAAGAGAACTGACTTCCGGCCACCCATCCAGGTACAGAGATGAACGTCACTCCGCTCAGTGAAGCCCCGATCATGCCGAAGGCAATGACCATCCAATTGGCATTTCGCCCTCCCGTGAAGAAGGACTCATTGTCCCCTTTGCCTGAAGTGATCCTAGAGACGATGATCAGCAAAAGGAAATAAGCCCCGATAACCGAGGCAATAAGACCTGAAGACATAGTCAGAATTTTATGCAATCACGCCATTTAATCCCTTGAATGAGGTGGTGCCTCTCAGAACTTTTCATCGGATATCTTTGGACAAGTTGATGAGCAAGACCACCGAACGCATCCAGAAAGCCCTTGATAGTGCCTTTGAGAAAGGGTACCGCATTCCTATTGGTACTGAGGATGCACGGTGGATCATCTTCAGTGATCATCACCGAGGGCGAAAAGATGGGGCGGATGATTTCGCCATTTGTGAGCCTACCTATCTCGAAGCCCTGGAATACTATGATAAGGAAGCATTCACCCTCTGCCTTCTAGGCGATGTGGAGGAGCTTTGGGAGAACCATATCCTTCAGATCCTTGGCCCCTATAAAAAGGTCATGACGAAGGAGAAGGACTTCTATGAAGATAGACGTCTTTACCGCATCTGGGGCAATCATGATGACGACTGGCGTTTTGCCGCACAGATAGAGAAGCATCTAGGCTGGTTATTCAAACGGATCCCTGTCTATGAGTCCATCATTCTGGAGCTGCATGAGGACTTGAGCTGCAGGGACATCCTCCTCGTCCATGGTCACCAGGGCACTTTGAACAGCGACCGTTTTGCAGGGATCAGCAGGGTCTTCGTCAGGCTTATTTGGAGAAATGTGCAACGCCTTTTCAAAATCCCGCTCTCCACCCCCGCCAACAATATCAAGCTCAAGAGCGAACATGATCAGGCCATGTACCACTGGGCCAACTCAAAAGACCGGGTACTTATCTGCGGGCATACCCATCAACCGGTCTTTATGTCCTACACCCATGCGGATGAGTTGAGAATGAAGATCAAGGCCATCCGCTCACAGCTCGAGAACGCGCCCAGTCAGGCCCTGGAAGAGCAGCTGAATGAGACCCACGAACTTCTGGAGACCGTTCTTTCAGCAGGAGGTGAACCCATGATGGTCGAGTCACCCAAACCTTTCTATTTCAACTCGGGTTGCTGTTCCTTCTCTGATGGAGATATCACTGGGATCGAAATTGCCGATAAGGAGATCCGACTGGTGAAGTGGTGCAATGGCAGCTTCGAACGAAAAGTGCTAGGTAGGACGGAACTCAGATACCTGATGGACTACTGCTGATTCAGAAGCGCAGGAAATGCTCGGCCTGAAGGGTCAGTCGGTTAAGATATATCTGATGGACCAGTTGCCCTCTCTCATCCAGAGCTTCCTCTATAGCAGATAACTTTGGCATATCGCTTAAGACGTTCACTTTCAAGTAATTGAGCACATTACTGAATTGGTCCATAGGACGCAGTGCCCCCGTGATACCGCTTGAAATACCGACCAAGGCCGCCTTCTTATGATGGAAAGCCTTTGGAGGAATAGCGTCTATGAAAAGCTT
>JAQCAN010000173.1 GCA_027621335.1 Bacteroidota bacterium | reverse complement strand
AGTGTTAGCCCATTTCATCATCTCTAAAGACTCTCTTTAAATTCTAGCGGGCATCACACATTGAATCTAGCTGATTAGAAAGTACTTCAGGTTTCTCAGAATGACCTGATTGGAGTTAGGGTTCGCAGTGCTATTATATGTACAGGGCAGAGAAGGGTATTTCAGCATCGATTCAATGCTTTCTATTTGCCGATCTGACATCGTAGGAATCCGAAACTAAGAAGGACACATCAAGTCTTCTGTTTTTTCTTCTTTGCGGCTGGGAAAAGGATATTATTCAGAATGAGCCTGTATCCTGCGGAGTTCGGAAAAAGATTCAAGTCAGTGGGTGGGTCATTCACCCTATGGGTATAGTCTTCAGGATCATGTCCTCCATAGAACGTCCATTGACCTAGTCCATATTCCCCGTGGATGTATTTGGCCGTCCCATATTTTGGCGACTCTCCCATCACCAGGGTACTCGACTTTATCAAGTTCCTCCTAAAAGCAGTGGTCTGCCCCATAAAGCCTCTAACGACCTTTTCATGGTTTTGTGTAAGCATAGTTGGAACAACATCCCATTTGGCTGAAAAGTCGAAAAGAACAAAGAAGTCATTCGTCTGTCCCACCTTATTATGAATATCAGTAGCATCGATGTCGGAGAATTCATACTGCAATGGATTCTTCACTAATTTGAAATCCTCGAAGGCAAAACAGGCCTCGAAGTCAAGTTTTGATTGTGCATTTGGATCAGCTGGGTCACCATCGAACATGCTTTCACATATATCGGTGTTCATAGCAGCACGAGCAATATCAAAACTATCAGTCCCAGAGCACATGGTGAACAGGTATCCTCCACCTGCCACGTAATTGGAAATGGTGGTTACAACAGCTTTCTTCAATTCGGAGACTTTATCGAAACCGAGATTGGCAGCCAAGCTTTCCAATTCCTTGACTTGATTTTGATACCAAGCTTCATTCTTATAGCTGGCGTAGAATTTTCCGTACTGACCTGTAAAATCTTCGTGATGCAGATGCAGCCAATCGTATGTAGGGAGAAGACCTCGGATGATGTCTTCATCATATATAATATCATAAGGAATCTCAGCGTAGGTCATCACTAGTGTAACCGCATCATCCCAAGGCAATTTACTTTTAGGGGAATACACTGCTACTTTTGGAGCTTTCTCTAGCTTGACACTTTCCATATTGACCTCGGCATCAGCAATTTCAGCTAGAATCTGAGAGGCTTGGATGTCTGCAATGACTTGATAGCTGACTCCCCTGATGACGCATTCCTCCTCTATGTCGGAGTAATGTGAAACCATAAAGCTCCCTCCTCTATAATTCAATAGCCATTCTACCTCTATGTCATTCTGAAGGATCCAGAATGCTATGCCATAGGCCTTGAGATGATTCTTTTGGGACTCATCCATGGGGATTAGAATCTTAGAGGCAAAAATGCTCTGACTCGCAGGAATCAGGGCAAGAATCAAGATGAGGCGTAAAGAGAAGTTCTTCATAATGGCATTTGCTCAAAAATAGAGCCAATACCTGCCAAAGACAAATGATTAGAAATCGGGAATGTCATCCTGTATGAGGTCCTCGTTATCCCACTCATCGTTCATCTTACTTTGAAGTGTTATCGTTGGACCGGTTTCTTCAAAACCCGTGGACGGGCCCAAAGGATTCAAAGGATCA
Organism: Bacteroidota bacterium; assembly: GCA_027621335.1. Lineage (GTDB taxonomy): Bacteria > Bacteroidota > Bacteroidia > Flavobacteriales_D > JABDKJ01 > JABDLZ01. The sequence goes on along the minus strand of JAQCAN010000173.1, from coordinate 3,867 downwards.
TCGAAGTCGAATGCATCCAGATCCGTGAATTTGGCCAAGTGATTCTTGAAGCTCAATCTCACGCTTTCCAATGCTCCGTTCCTGTGTTTGGCAATGATGAATTCTCCAACCCCTTTGGTGGGCATTCCATTCTCGTACTCTTCGATGCCATAGTACTCAGGGCGATAGATGAAGGATACGAGGTCGGCATCCTGCTCAATGGCCCCCGACTCTCTCAGATCTGATAGCTGAGGCTTCTTGTCTCCACCTCTTGTCTCTACCGAACGGTTCAACTGGGACAGGGCAATGACTGGAATGTTCAGTTCCTTGGCAATACTCTTAATGGACCTGGAAATAGTGGAGATCTCTTGTTCTCTGTTTCCTTTATCTCCACCAGCGGTCATTAGTTGGAGGTAGTCGATCACTACCAATTCTATATTATGCTGCTGTTTCAGTCGCCTGCACTTTGCTCGTAATTCAAATACAGAAAGGGCAGGAGTATCATCTATGAAAAGAGGAGCTTTCGAAAGCTTACCAATACGCGAATGGATGAGCTGGAATTCATCGGGTCTGAGGTCCCCTTTTCTCAATTTCTCAGAGGAGATTTCTGTCTCACTGGAGATCAATCTTTGCACCAATTGAACGGAGGACATTTCCAATGAGAACACGGCCACCGGTCTCTGATGATCCACAGCAATATTTCGCGCCATGGAAAGTACAAAAGCAGTTTTTCCCATTCCTGGTCTGGCAGCGATCACAATCATATCCGATTTCTGCCAACCTGATGTGATTTTATCCAGATCTCTAAATCCAGATGGAACTCCGCTCACGCCTTCATCAGAGTTCATCACCTCTTCGATGTTCTCCAAGGCCTCTCTCATCAACGAGGACATCTCGTCATAAGACCGTTTCAAGTTACTCTCTGAGACTGAGAATAATTTCCCTTCTGTCTTATCCAATAAATCAAAGACATCTGTGGTCTCATCATAGGCCTCTTTGATGGTCTCACTGCTTATCCTGATAAGTTCACGCATGATATACTTCTGCGTAATGATCCGCGCATGAACCTCAGCATTAGCGGTGGACGCGACCTTATTCGTCAATTGTGCGATGAAGAATGGTCCTCCTACGACATCCAGATCGGACGTAGTCCTGAGTTTCTCAGTGACTGTGAGGATGTCTATAGGTTTGGACTCATTGAACAAGGAGACGACAGCATTGAAGATCTTCTGATGACGCGTGTCGTAAAAGGCTTCAGGAATCAGTGCGTCTATGACGTCATTCAGAGCCTTGGAATCTAGAAGGATAGCTCCTAGAACAGCTTCTTCCAAGTCGAGAGCTTGGGGAGGTAATTTCCCTCCTTCGATAGCCGTGTTACCAAAACTCAACGTTCTGTTCAGTCTATCTGTAGCTTTCTTCTTAGTGATCTCTTCCATGGGGTGCCGAAGGTATAACTCCTATCCTTGCTTTAAAGTAAGAGTTGTTCATGTCATTGAGAACTCCTGTCCACAGACATTTTCAACAATTGTTGAAGCTTTGATATCTGAATATCATTCCAGTACTATCTTTCAGAATTATGCTCAGGATAATTGGAGTACTGTTCTTACTTTCCCTTCTTTCTTCAGGATGCCGAAAAGAGAAGGATGAGACAGCGCCTTTCATAGACTTCATAAGTCCAAATTCGGGGCTCACGTTCTTCCTTCCAGACACTCTTTCAGTCAATGCAACAATCGAAGATGATCAACAAGTCCAAAGCGTTAGGTTGAGTTTGATCAACAGTGATGCGATTGCTGTTGGCCCTTCATTCACTAATACATACTCAGAGCAGGAAGTGAACTTCAATGTGGCCTTTGTCATTGATGATATCACCTTGGAATCGGGTCCATATAGTCTGCAGATTACAGCAAGCGATGGTGAGAATGAAAGCAAAGCGTTCTTGCCATTAACGTTAATAGAAGTCCCGCGGACATTAGAAGGTTTTATGTACGGTAGCCTATCAGGCTCCCAAACACAGATTTCCTATGTTCTTCTGACTGGGGAGATGGAGACGTATGTCACAGATGGTGGAGATTACAAAGTTGCTATTAGTCAATCGGATGATCGACTCTTCCTTAGTTCAGATGAATCAACACTAAGTGCATTCATCTATCCGAATGGATTCCAAGGGATTTGGTCGTTGAATTTAGAGGATGACGCGGTCATATCTGATATGGATTTCGATGCCCATCGGAACGAACTTTTAGTAACCATCGCGACAGACGGGGTCCGGATTTTCTCCAGGAACGGGTCAATAGTGGGCTCCTTGCCTTTGGAGGCTGACGAAGAAATCCTGGATCTCGCATCATCGGATGATGAGGTCTGGCTCAGTTTGAGAAGGAATAATGGACTTCAAGTGCTTGTGACGTTCTTTAGGGATAGTGGGGTCAGGATTGAAGAACGCTTGCTTAGTTTTCAAGCGGATATCCTCCGATTCAAGAGTGAGAATGAATTGGCGATGGCTGTTCCTTCAGGTGATATCAAGATCTTCAACGTGCTGACAGGAGGCACAACGCCTATTGATGTGCCCGGAGATGAGGAGATACGAGAAATGTGGGGTTACCTGAATGAGCTTTATATCCTTAAGGGAGATGAGATCTACAGGCTGACAGCAGGTCAGCAGGTACAGATCTTATACTCTGGAACTGCTGTAAGTTCAATACAGATTGATGAAGTCAATGGAAGATTATATTTCATTGAAAATGACCTTCTCAGGGTATTTAATCTCTTTCCTTGGATTGAAGTGGGCTCTGAAAGTCTAATGCCCAACTCCGAAAAGCTATTCCTTCTTTACAACAGGTGAATGCTCACCGATCTTCTCGAGCATTATGCCCTTTGATATGGAGGCATTCAGCTCGAATCCGATAAGCAGCACCATGCTATTGAAATAAAGCCAAAGGCAGAATATGATGATGGAACCCACATAACCATAGAGTTGGTTATAGGTTGCGAATCGAGTGATGTAGGATGCAAAACCTAAAGAGAGCAGTATCATGGAGACGGCCGTGGTCAGGGTCCCTGCAGAGAAGATGGTCCATGTTTTATCATCCACATTCCCCATATTATATAGAATACTGATGGCCAACATGAAAAGGAAGAGTACCATAAGGTAGTTCAGGACATAGAAACCTACCCTCTGTATGCTATCTCCAATAATATCGAGATCACCTAAGTAGGCGGCCAACCAATCACTGGCTGTTATCAAGGCGAGAGCAGTGATGACCAATACAGAGAGCATAAGCATGATGAGCAGAGAAACGAGGAATTGTCGTATAGGATGTCGCTTGTTCACAAGGTTCACTGACTCACTGAAGGCGGCAAGAATAGCTGAAACTGCTCTTGAAGAGTAATAGAAGACGAAGATGAAGGTGATCGACAAGATGCCTTGTCTTTTATTCATTACCAGGTCTTTGATAGTATCCCCAAAAAGGGATGTGGCCTCAGAAGGAATAACTTGAAAGATGTAATTCAAAAGGAGGTCTTGGAAATCGGGTGAGATGTATGGAATCAATGAAAATAGAAGGATGATCGTAGGGAAGAAGGCCATGATCAATTGGAAGGAAATGGCCGAGGCCCGCAGAGCCAAAGCACCATTGCTGAGACCTTCGATGAAGAACTTGGTCACCGTAAGAACACTTTGATCGCCTGACCTGGGCACTTTCAGTCGTTCAGCGGTATTCAAGGCTCCTTTTACGAGCTTTGAATTCAAGAAGTCATCTTTCCATTTCAGCCACATGGAAATCTGCTTTCAAACTAAGATCCAAGCTCTGTATCTGATGAGTCAGAGCACCCATGGAGATGTAATCAACACCACAAAGAGCGTAATCCCTAATGGTATCTTCATTGATACCT
>JAQCAN010000172.1 GCA_027621335.1 Bacteroidota bacterium | reverse complement strand
CTTCTCAAAGCCTTCATCAAAGCTGATGGTCGGCTCCCAGCCGAGGTCCGCCTTGATCTTGCTGGCGTCTATCGCATAGCGCATGTCATGGCCGGCACGGTCCTGCACATAGGTGATACTCTTAGCCGATTCACCTTCTGAGCGGTTCAACTTGCGGTCCATGATGCTGCAGAGCCTCTTCACCAAGTCGATGTTCGTCCATTCGTTATTCCCGCCAATGTTGTAAGTCTCGCCCACTTTCCCATCGTGATAGATGACATCGATGGCATGGGCATGATCCTCCACCCATAACCAATCACGGATGTTCAATCCTTTGCCATAGACGGGCAGTGGTTGGTCGTTCTTGATGTTATGGATCATCAAAGGGATGAGTTTCTCAGGGAACTGATACGGACCGTAATTGTTAGAGCAATTGCTGATGACCACAGGTAAGCCATAGGTGTGATGGAAGGCCCTCACAAAGTGGTCGCTGGAGGCTTTGGAAGCCGAGTAGGGGCTTCTTGGGTCATACGAAGTGGTCTCGGTGAAGGCGCCAGCAGGTCCGAGTGACCCATAGACTTCGTCTGTGGAAACATGGTAGAAGCGCTTGTCCTTCATGTCATCTTTCCATGCCTTTCGAGCTGCATTCATCAGATTCACTGTACCGATGACATTGGTCAACACGAACTCATCGGGCCCTGAGATGCTCCGGTCAACGTGGGACTCGGCAGCCAGATGGATGACCCCATCGAAGTCATGGTCCTTGAAAAGTTCTTCCATGGCCAGCTTCTCTGTGATGTCCGCTTTGATGAAATGATAATTGGGCAAATGGTCGGTGTCCTTCAGGTTCTCCAGGTTACCTGCATAGGTCAGCTTGTCCAGGTTATAGATCTGGTACTCTGGATACTTGGTCACGAATAGGCGTACGACATGACTTCCGATGAAGCCCGCACCACCAGTGATAAGGATGTGTTTACTCATGGAGCAAAACTATGGAATCAGGGCCGCTTATAGGGTGCGTGTCTGAATTCCCTTTGACAAAGAATGAAGGGTTTGTTTCCCCCTTGCGGAGGCTCACTTGAGGCTCTTGACCAAGGCATCGATGTTGGTATGGAGCCCCATGCCTCTGAGGGCTGGACCCTTGGCCACTATGACGCCTTCCCCATCGATGAGATAGGAGGAAGGGATACTGTTCACACCATAGGCACGAGCAGCGGCATTGTTCCATTTCTGCAGGTCGGAGACGTGTTGGTCCCAGCTGAGTTTGTCTTGATCGATGGCGGTCTTCCAGCGGGTCAGGTCGCTGTCCAATGAGACGCTGAAGATGGTGAAGCCTTTGGCATCCTTGAACTTGGCCTTCTGGTATTTCTCATAGGCATTCACGATGTTCGGATTCTCTCTGCGGCACGGTCCGCACCATGAGGCCCAGAAATCCACTAGTACCACTTGACCGCGTAAATCGCTCAACTTTAGGTCTTTCCCATCAGGATTGGCCATGATGATATCCGGAGCTGTGTCTCCGACCTCTAGGCCAATGGTGATTGCTCTGTCCGTGATGGCATCACTATTATCATCCGACTGAATGAGGGTGAAACTTAATGCGCCCAAGGAAAGGGCAAGGATGGCGATGAAGAGGTGTTTTGGATATGTCATGATGTGGATTGGAATTCTATTCGTACTTTAAAAATAGGTCTCTTGAGTCCCTTGAGCAACACTTTGCAAGATTCGTTCCAAGATTTGAGGCTTAGTTTCGGATATCGGCTCCCCATTTGAGTTTTCTCCTCATGGTCCTGTAGAAGCTGCTTCCTTCTGGACGAATGATACACATCGGGAAGTCGGCTTTTCTGATGATGATCTCCGTCTCGCTCTCACAACTCATGGAGCGGCTATCCATGGACAGTAGGAACTGATCGTCACGGCATTCCACCCGCATCTTGAGCTCCACATCATCTTTGATGACCAATGGGCGCACGGTAAGGTTGTGCGGGGCTTTCGGGGTGATGATGAGGCACTCGGTGTTCGGATAGACAATGGGGCCTCCGCAACTCAGGTTATAGCCCGTGGAACCGGTAGGTGTGGAGATGATGAGTCCATCGGCCCAATACGAGGTAAGGTACTTCCCATCCACTTCCATATGAATGATGACCATGGAGGAAGAGTCCTTTTTATGCACGGCCACCTCGTTCAAGGCCAGGTTGTTCCCGTCTGGAAAAGCAAGGTCAGATTTCACTTGTAGTAAGGTCCTGTTCTTCACACTGTACTTCTTACTGAAGAGCAGGTCCAAACTGGACTGTATCTTCTCTGCGGAGACATAGGCTAAGAATCCCAAGCGCCCAGTATTGATACCCAGCACGGGAATGCGGCTGTCACGGACCAGATTCAAAGTGTTCAGGAAGGTTCCATCCCCTCCGATGCTGAGAAGGACATCTGCATTGGCCTTCAATTGCTCATGGTCGCTGAAGGCGGAATGCTCTGGTAGTGGGATGCTGAAGTTCTTAAGTTCCTTGATGAAATCCTTGTGGATGATCAGTTTGGAAGCCTCCTTGGCGACACGCTCGAACAGGGCCGTTATGTCGGGAATGAATTCGTCATTGAAGGTGGTTCCGTAGATGGCTATGCGCATAGGATAAAAGGGTCTTGTGCTTCAAAGGTAGGGCAATTGCCTTTGGTTCTTGATCAAATGGCTTTTCTGTAGTGGAGGAAGAAACCTGATTCTCCAAGTTTGTTCACCGTGTATTCCAGGCGTAGGACGATGTCATAATTGGTGACCACATCCAAACCTAATCCTGTTCCCAGTAAAAGGGTGTTGTTCAAACTGTTCTGCTCCGAATAAAGGCGGTCTCCGGTGTATCCGATGTCAGCAATGAGGTTGAGATGGAAGCCTAGGCTCAATCGGCTCAAAGGCGTTTCACCTCTGGCGAACATCCTGAAATTCGATTCGGGGAACAGGGAGAACTTCAGGTTGTTCCGACTGTAGACATAGTATTGTCCATCCATGATGTAGTATTCGTAGCTGCGCACCGAATTATTGCCATAACCCAATCCATCCTGAAGGAAATAAGGCAGTTGTTCAAAGAAAGTGGCCTGGCCCTTTACCAAGGTTTGGAAGAAGAGCCGACCAGAGAGAGGGCGATACCATCGGAATGCGGCAGAGCTGGTAAAGGCGTCAGGACTATCGTTCATGATGCCCATGCCGATCTTCTCAGCTGTGAAGGTCACATGCTCCCCCTCCAAGGGGTAACCTCGCCTATCCACATTCACATAGTCGAATTGATAGCTGAGCGTGAAATAGCGCATGCGGTTGCTGTTTCCCTGCAGATGGATGACCGGCTGTGCCAGCACTTCATCAGTGACCTTGACGTTCTGATAGCTGACGTTGAAGAGGTTCTCGGTGAAGATATCGGGCCTGAAGGTGGTGCCAAGTCCCACTTGTTGCTGCTTGCGGGTCTTGGAATCAGGACCTTGGATGAAGACCCTTTCGTTGTTGAGAGTGGCCACATTGATCTCCCCGAACTCCCTGTATCTGGCAAAGGCTTGCGCACCCCATTTCGTTCGAGGAACGAGGTAAGGAGAGATGTACTTCACACCTATCTCTCTGGAGAACCCGGTCTGGAATGTGAACTGCAATTGTTCATCCCTACCTCTGAAGTTATAGAAACGCAGGGTCAGGCCATAATCTGTTCGGCTCTCTTTTCGGTTCCTCAGCCACGTGTTGAAGTTGGGCTCAGCCAGTTTGATATATGGAATGGGGTAGAAATACCAACGTTCCTCCACTTTGACATGGACCAAGACGTCATTGCTTGTCAACGGGATCAATACGATATCGACTGTCACGAAGAGCTGTAAATTGGCGATGTTCTGCTTCAAGGTGGCCTTTACCTCCTCAGTTTGTTCTTCAAGGAAGGTATCACCCAGCGCATAACCTGACTCTCGGATGATGAGCCAATCCTTGGTCTTGACGTTCCCTTCGATGATGAAATCACGAATAGTGAGTTCGGACTGCCCCATTAAGGAGGCACTCAGAAGGAGTGAGACGGTGATTATGTGTATGCGGTGCAGCACGCGCTGCCAAAAATACTCAGGTATTCAAGTATCTCATCAGGGCATCATAGCGGTCATTCTCAGGATCCTCGGCAGTGGTGTCCTGGAACTTCGCCTTGATGACGTAGTCGTAGCGCTCCAAGGTCTGTAGGATACTACCGATGGAATCTGTATTGACCTTGATGACTACATCCACCATCTGACTGTTATGATGGAAACTGATATGGCTGCTCAAGACGCGGGCATCGTTGGATTCGATGAGACGTGAGATCTCGGCCATGGAATAGTCCACGTAGTTCATCTCCAATACGAAGACTCCACCGGCCGAATTCAGATTCAGCATCCGCACCATGGCTGACATAACTTCCTTGTAGCTGATAGTGCCTTTGAAACTTCCTTCAGGATTGATGACAGGCACCAAGCTCAGCTTATAATCATCCAAGGTCTTGATGACATCATAGATAGATTTGTCATTGGACACAGATACCTTCAAGAATCTATCCTGCACTGTGGAGAGGTCATCTTCGGTATTCTGATGGGAAAGCAGATCGGACTCCGAGATCACACCCTGATACAATCCAGCAGCGAAAACAGGCAGATGGAGCACATGATGCTCGTCCATCCAGATGAGCACCTGCTTGATGCTGTCGCTCAACTTGAGAGCGGGAATCTCGTGTGATATGAAGTCGCCTGATAACATGCCTTATGGACAAATCTATTCTATTCTACGCTGGACGCAGCACTTTGTTCTAGTTCAGAGGTCTTACTTTCGTCCATGCGGTGCGAAAGCCCAATAATACCGAGTTATGTGCCACCTCAGTGTCAATATCAATAAGCTCGCCACAATCCGAAATGCAAGGGGAGGCGACAATCCGGACCTCATCCGTTGGGCTGAGATGATCCAATCCTATGGCGCCCAAGGCATCACCATCCACCCGCGCCCTGATGAACGCCATATCAGAAGGAGCGATGTTGTGGAGCTCAAGGAAGTGGTCCATACCGAATTCAATATCGAGGGATTCCCTTCAGAAGATTTCATGGAGATGGTACTCCGCATCCAGCCTGAGCAGGTCACTCTGGTGCCCGATCCTCCCCATGTCCTCACTTCCAATGCGGGCTGGGATGTCATTTCCCGACATGGAGAGCTAAAGCCTGTCATAGATAGGCTTCGAGAGGCGGGCATCCGTTCTTCCATCTTCATGGATACTGACCTGGAACAGATGGTCGCTTTGTCCCAAGTAAAGCCAGACCGGGTGGAACTCTATACACAAGATTATGCAGAAGGGTATGCCAAAGACAGAGAGGCTGCAAGAGCACCCTATGTTGAGGCTGCCAAATTGGCCAAGGAGATGGGTATGGGAGTGAATGCAGGCCACGATCTGGACCTCAGCAATCTGCGGTACCTCTATGAAGGGATTCCTTTCCTGGAGGAGGTGTCCATAGGCCATGCGTTGATCTGTGATGCCTTGCTATATGGCATGGATAACACTGTGAAACTGTATTTGAGGGAGTTGAGATGAAAGTTAATTATAAGGAA
>JAQCAN010000171.1 GCA_027621335.1 Bacteroidota bacterium | reverse complement strand
CCCTAATCCGGCCGATGACCTACTCATAGTACAAGCAGAACTACCCATCCAATTCATTCAAATCCTGGATATCAGCGGTCGTGAAGTGTTGAGCCTGAATGCCCCCAGCCATATTAGCTCACAGAGAATATCACTAGATGTCAATACCCTGAAGCCCGGGATCTACGCTGTGAGAATCAACGGGAACTTGGGACTTAGCCAACGCTTCGTCAAAAACTGATTGTCTTTTATAAGAAGGAAAGGCCCGTGGATGACACGGGCCTTTTTTATTCAATATCTAGAACCTCAAGTCGCCTTGGCCATCCTCCGTTTGGTGTAGATCAGTCCTGCTGTTACTCCTAGGAGTAGTATCCCAGCAAGCGGACCATAAGGAAAGAACGGAATGAATGGGACGCCCTCGTTCTTTCTTTCTTCATGAATGCCGTCAGAGTATTCGTAGATGTAGCTAGCAAATCGAGGATTCTTCCACCCGGTCAAAGCATCCACTTCTCGCTTCCTTCTCATCTCTAGATCATAGAGGTAATTCTGACCGTTGGAACAGGACATATCTCCAGTGGCCGGATTGGTGACTATATAACGTCCTTGAAAGTGTTCCATATTCGGTGTGACTTGGAAGGAGAGATCCTGTGGGAACTCATCTCTGCTATACCGCACATGCATCCTCGTAAAGAAGATGGATGATCCCCAAGGGTTATTTGGGTCGATCCATTTAGCCCCAGCAGCTACGAACTCCTGATACATTGGTGGAGGTCCGACACATGGATCACATTTCACACCAAAATTCGGGGTCACGTTCCAGGCATATTCCAAAAAGACACTGTTGCGTCCTTCATGCTCATAGGCCCGTGCAAATAGATCCTTGTAGAATTCCCCGAATTGGCCTTTGTCCTTGATGAATTTAGGGATGTTGCGGTCGGTAGGGAGTTTCACAGTGCGGTAATTGGTGCACTCTACCCTACCCTGTCGGGTGAAGGCATACACGATCATGTCCTGATCACCATTCGCATTGGCCATTCCTAATCGAATGGGCAACATGAAACGATCGGAGTTGAACTCTATCTGCAATGGCCTTAGATAGTCTGATTGCTGTCTCGATAGCACCTCCATGTCTACTTTGACCACAAAGAATTTCATTCCATTCTTGATATAGGGCTGGAGCACTTCTTCGGCCTGAGCAGGTATCTTATAGCCATTATCTATAAGCCAGTTCTTGAGACCCGAACTCTCCTTGGCAGATAGAATAAGTACATCATACTCCTCTATGTCATACTGGGCTTCGATAGTGACTTGATATCTCGCTTCATCTTTTGACATTGCAAGGGAGCGTGTATCAACGGATGCAGGCATGGCCATATCCAAGCTATATTCCTCGATCTCCAAATATCGCTGACAAGGTTCTGCGTCCCAGTATTCCACCATACGAGGAGCACTATAGGAATCCAGCATATCGAATAAGGAAGAATTCACTACCCTGATGTCATTTTTACCAAGTAAAACGGGTACGGGTACCACCATGGCAAAATCTCTGGCATCGCCTTGGAAATCATTGCTCATGGTGATGACACTTCTATTCCCATCTCGCACCAGAATGACTTGGCTTTTGGAGTTGAACAGTGTGGCATCGGCTTTGGCCACATAAAATCCACAGAAGGCATTCGCGCCTATACTGAGCCATAGGCTCATTAGAATCACACTTACTTTTTTCATGTTATATCGGGTTTAAGTTTTTCTCTTTTGTCCATTGGAATCGTTCAGCCTTCCAGTAGGTATCACAGATCGCAGTGATGGGCGTGATGAAGAAAAGGGCCCATATGGGTGCGGTGTGGATGAAGGCCCAATTGCTGAGAATGAAGGCCAATAAGGCAATGCTGAAGGCCCAGATCAATCTCGCCCTAGGGTGATCGGGACTGGTCTTCGGGTCAGTGATCATGAAGAAGGCGAAGAGCACGAAGGAGCCACTGCTGAGTTTGTGAAGCAGCACATCAGATGACCAGCCGAGATACAGTACCGTTCGGCTGTATTCGAGGACCACAAAGGTCAGGAGGAACGTCAAAGTCGTATCTAGCCTTCCAACTTTGAAGAGCAACACACTTCCTAGAACACCGAGGACGAAAAGGAAGATGATGCTGCTGCCCCACTGACCAGGGGAGATCCATCCGTCATTGGTGATAAGCAGGGTTCCTATGATGCCGATGTTGGCTGGATTGAAGAGGTGCTTTCCTCTGAGTTTGAAAAGGAACTTGGAGGAGATGGCCAATGAACTGCCGAACATCAGCACATAAACCGAATTTGCTCTGAACAACAGACAGAGCCCAAGCCCAGTGATCAGGGCACTCATCCAAGAGCTCTTATCCGCCTTCCCAATACCAATGAAGAATCCTTGGACGAGAAGCGCTGTCAGCAGAATTCCACTGAGCTTCAGAGGCGAGGTATCCCAACCGAGAAAGAAGGTTCCAAGAACCAGAAAGGAACCAAGGTATAGGATTTGAAAATAGCGGGCATCCACCTTAGGAAGCGTCCAGCTGCGAAGTGATGAAGGTGCAGACATGTGGGTCGTTTGATGAGTGATACACCACTGACCCCAATGGGTTCAAAAAAAAGCGGGGCCCCGAAGACCCCGCTTTTTCAAGAGATTAATTCAATTTCCCGTTTATCTGAGAATCACGAAGGGATTAATTCCACGGCTCTCAGAACCGGTTATTTCCAGTAAATAAGATCCTTCAGACAAGAAAGAGATATCCATTTGGACCACCTGTTCCCCGACTCCGAGATTCATCGCTTTCTCCAGAATCACCTTACCTGAGAGATCGAGAACCCTCATTGACAAAGACTCAGAAGTGAACGACTCCATGACGATATTCAGTTCATCCCCGCTAGGTACAGGGAATAATTTGAATGCTCTATCACTAGTCACATCACTCAGACCCAGAGGGGTGTTCTCGCCTACATTCAACCAGAACCCTCCGTTGCTCTTAGTGCTTTCACCAGAGCCTCCAATGACTGGATTCGACCAGTAGGTGATGCTATCACAGTATGTGCTGACACAGTCCAAGAATCCACCGTTTCCTGATTGAACCGTGAGACAAACAATGTAAACGCCATCTTCAAGGTATTGATGCAAAGGAAATTGGTCTGTCGAAGTGGTTCCATCACCGAAATCCCAGAAGTAGGTCAAGTTCTCACCATAAGAGGTATTGGCCAGATAGACGACATCTCCCTCCTCATCAATGCCCAAGAGCTCCCAACTTGCCTGACATTCCTGCTCATATTGGCACGAACCATCGTTGACAGTGGCCAAAGGATTATAGTTCAGAGCCAATGGGTCGGTGCAGCCAAAGATGACCTGGGTATCAGAACACTCACTGTTCACTCCGAAATCAAAGGAGGCAGAATTCCCCTGAGGTATGGTGAGATTCTCAAGGTAGACTACCCCGTTCCAATAAATGGTAAGAAAAGCTCCATTCCACCCATCACCAAAACTATCCTCTAGATTCAAGGTATAGCACCCGTCCTCAAGACATAGGGCCATGGTGTAGTCGGAGTTGGAACTAAAGCCCGAACCAAGGAACACCATATTCCCTTGATCGTCAATTATGGAGAAACTGACCTCATTTCCCCAAAAAGCTGTATTGAGATAAAATGTGAAGGCATTGTAATCACAGCTATCCGTCAGATACACGCAGGACCCATTGTCTGCCGTTGCTAAAGGGTTGTAATTCAAAGCCTCTGGGTCAGTACACCCATAAACGGGGTCCTCACATCCAAAGATGACATTGTATTCCAAAAGGCACGTTCCTGCGTCACCGAACCAACCATCGATGACGAGGAGGTACGTGGTATTAGGCTGGAGATCGCCACATTCGAACTCCAAGCGAGAGAACAGGCCAAATCCTCCATTTCCGTCACAGGCGATCATCTCGCCACCACACGTTTCAAAAACACCGAACTGAGTATCGGTCAAGGAGAACGTTCCGTCACCAACTGCTTCTAAGATGATCCTGAAATCCTCTACATCAGGGGTGGTAAAACTGAACCAGACACTGGTCTGCTCTCCTTCTCCTCCCCCACTATTCCAACACTCACTCCAGATACCCTCATTCAAGTAGGCTCCTGAGTTATCGACTTGGATAACACCTGGTTGAATAGGAAGCGCATCTGCACAAAGGTCATTCTCTGCTGGGTAATAACATGAGCCATCATCCAATGTGGCCAAAGGATTGTAGTTCACAGAGGTGCTATCCGTGCATCCGAAAACATCTCCGCATGTGCCATCGATCGAGAAAGTGACCTGATCGAATGCCTCTCCCGGATACAAAGCGTCTTGTACGTAGTCTCCAAATGTGCCAGCGACCCAGAAGTAGCCATTGTACCAACCGAAAGGACCAGCGGTATTGTACATGGAGGCTGTATAGCAGACCCCAGGCTGCAGGCAGATGTCTATATAGTCAATGGCAAAATCATTGAACCCGAATTGGGAATACACAATGTCTCCATTGTCACCAATCAACTCAAAGCCAATATTCCCGCCATTGCTGAACACGCAGACATAGAGCTGGGCATTAACAGCTGAATCACAGTCAAGCGGATAATAACATGTGCCACTATCCACAGTAGCCCATGGGTTGTAATTGGCCGCCTCAGGATCAGTGCATCCATAAATGGTCTGAGGATAGGTACAACTTCCATCATTGATGGTTGCCAGAGGATTGTAATTCAACGCGGTAGAATCCGTGCAACCGAAAATCTGTCCACTGGTATCACAGTCTTCACCTCCATTGAACGATATGGGAAGATAAAGGGAGTTTCCCGAGGGCAGGCTATAGGTGGTCGACAGTCCTTGGCTATCTGTATAGATAAGTATAGCTTGGTTCCATCCATCCCCGAAGGAATCCTGCAAATGAATGAGGTAACAGCCTTCTTCCAGGCAGACGGTTTCAGTAGTGGTCTCAAAGGAATTGTAATCTTGACTGAGATAGACTAGATTCCCGTTCGCATCCTGAATGGTCCAAGAGACCTCATACCCCCAGAGCTGTGTGGACATGGTGAAGAAGCCCTCTTCACAAACCTGGGAAAAGTAACTTGATGAGACTAAAAGGAACGCGAGACAAAGTATACATCGTTTAATGGTCTGGTGGTATGATGAGTTGTGAAATTAACTTTCTAGTTGTTAATTGGATGCACCATTTGTGTGCATACTTCTAAACCTAGAACATCACATGAACCGTCCATTGAAATCCAATAATTCTCTATGGAATCAAGGGATATACAGCGTTATTATAACGTCCACTTTCTAATAGTTTCTTAGCTTGTGACCACAATTCAAAAACAACCCCATCAAGGATGAAGATTTCGTACGTTCTTGCAGCATATATGCTGCTTACAACCGTTACCACCTATGGACAAGAGTCTACCATGAGTGCCACTTATTTCCGAAATGGAATCTATCTTGGAGAGGCCCCTTCAATTGCCAGCCGAATGGCAAATGGCACCTTCATAGAAGCAGAAGATATAGAGAAGGAATACAATCCTAAGCGAAGTGGTGCGAATAAGGTTGTCCCTGGAAAGGGC
>JAQCAN010000170.1 GCA_027621335.1 Bacteroidota bacterium | reverse complement strand
CACATCTGCATCCATGTCGAGCAGGTCCTTCCCGAGGTAATCCACTGAACCTTCAGTGATCTCGTAGGCTTCATTTCCTGCGAGAACAGCGGCCAAGGTTGATTTCCCAGATCCGTTAGGACCCATTATCGCATGTACCTCTCCTGCATTAATCTTCAGGTCGACACCTTTAAGTATCTCATTCCCTTCTACTGAAGCGTGGAGGTTTTTTATGATAATCATTTGAAATTTGAAATTTGAGGATTTGAAATCTTCATGCTCGATCGAATTTCTTTCCTCGGTAATCTGATTTCTTTAAATAATTGATGAAACCTGACAGTTCTCTGCTTAAGGACTCGGTTTGCTCCTTTAATTCCTTGAATTCGTTTTCATCCAGATATTCGAAGTCTAATGCTCGATACAGTTGAGAACGAGTTTCGCCACAAGAGGCCTTCGAAATAGACAAATATTGGATGAATTCATTGTTTCCTTCTCTCTCAAACCCTTCGGCAATATTATCCATGGCTGACCCTGAACTTCTTAATATCTGACGCTTAAGATCAAAGTCTTTTGAGAAAGCATCTTTCTTCGTTTTGTTAAAAATGTCTTTGCACAAGTTCCTTGCGGATTGCCAAACGCTTAATTCTTCGAATCGACTAAAGGTGCTCATGCAGTTGTGTTTTTGGAGTGAATCTCAAATCCTCAAATTTCAAATCCACTTACCCTACAGACCCTTCCAGTGAGATCTCCAATAATTTCTGCGCTTCCACCGCGAATTCCATGGGCAGCTTGTTCAATACATCCTTTGCATAGCCATTCACGATCAGGCTGATGGCCTTCTCCATATCGATGCCGCGCTGCTGGCAATAGAATATCTGGTCCTCTCCGATCTTACTAGTGGTGGCCTCATGCTCGACAATGGCCGTCTGATTCTCCACCTCGATGTAGGGGAAGGTATGCGCCCCGCTCGTTGAGGTCATGAGAAGTGAGTCACATTGGCTGAAATTCCTCGCGTTCTCAGCACCCTTGGATATCTTGACCAGGCCACGATAGGAATTCTGACTGAAGCCTGAGGATATACCCTTTGAAATAATGGTGCTCTTGGTGTTCTTGCCCAAGTGGATCATCTTGGTTCCTGTGTCCGCTTGCTGGTGGTTGTTGGTGACCGCCACGGAGTAGAACTCACCGATGCTGTTGTCTCCCTTCAGGATGCATGATGGATACTTCCAAGTCACTGCTGAACCAGTCTCTACCTGGGTCCAACTGATCTTCGCGTTCCTTTCGCATAGGCCTCGCTTGGTCACGAAGTTGAAGACACCACCTTTGCCATCGGCATCACCAGGGTACCAGTTCTGAACAGTACTGTATTTGATTTCCGCATCGTCCAATGCAATCAATTCCACAACGGCAGCGTGTAGCTGATTTTCATCCCTCGCAGGGGCTGTGCAGCCCTCGAGATAGGAGCAATAGCTTCCTTTATCAGCAACGACAAGGGTGCGCTCGAACTGACCCGTGCCGGATTCATTGATTCGGAAATAGGTACTTAATTCCATGGGGCAGCGGACGCCCTTAGGGATATAGCAGAATGAACCATCGGTAAAAACGGCCGAATTCAAGGCCGCATAGAAATTATCGCGCTTAGGAACGACCGTCCCTAGATGCTTCTTCACTAGATCGGGGTGCTTCTGGACTGCTTCACTCATGGACATGAAGATGATACCCAGCTTTCCAAGGGTCTCTTTGAAGCTGGTCGCCACTGAGACTGAATCCATCACGAAATCCACGGCCACATTGGACAAACGCTTCTGTTCATCAATGGAGATACCCAGTCGCTCCATGGTCTTCAACAGCTCAGGATCCACTTCATCCAAGCTGGAAAGCACTGGTTTTTTCTTTGGTGCAGAGTAGTAACTGATAGCTTGGAAATCGGGCTTGGTATAATGCACATGTGCCCATTCAGGCTCCGTCATGGTCAGCCAGGAGCGGTAGGCATCCAAGCGCCATTCCAACAGCCACTCAGGCTCGTTCTTTTTAGCCGAAATCAATCGAATTACATCTTCATTCAGACCTGCAGGAACCTTGTCCGACTCCACATCTGTGGTGAACCCGAACTCATAGGCCTTCGAGGTGACTTCTGATAAGATTTTATCTTCTTCGTTGAATTCCATGGGGATTATTCAAGATTCAATGTTTCATATTCCAGATTCTATGCTTGCAGAATCACTGGCGTATTCGGTCTCCGGTTCTTTTGCATATCGTTCTCCCTTGAGGTCACTTTGCTTCAAGTAGTTTATGAAAGAAGAGAGCTGTTTGGAAATAGAAATACAATCCGCTATCAAGGGTTCAGCTTCAGCTTCATTGATCCAGCCTCTACGGACAGCTCTTATTACTTGTCCCCTGGTTTCACCAATGGAACCCTTAGAGATTCTCAAGAAGTTCATGAATTCCTTATTGCCACCACGTTCAAAGCCTTCGGCAATGTTATCCTGACAGGAACCAGATGAATTCAAAGCTTGTGTCCTCAATCCATGATCCTGACGGAATCGCTCATATGAGAATAGCGAAGACAGTTTCTCATCGAAATCGGCCGCCTTCTGCCAAACCTCTAAATCTTCGAATCTCTTAATTGTTGCCATTTTTTAACCTTGAACTTTGAATCTGAAATCTTGAATCAATCGTTTTATATTGAAAAACTCTCTCCACACCCACAGGTGCGATTCGCGTTCGGATTGATGAATTGGAATCCCTTTCCGTTCAGTCCTCCTGAGAAATCAAGCTCCGTACCTACCAAGTAGAGGAAACTCTTCTTGTCCACGACCACTTTGACCCCATTGTCCTCGAAGACCTTATCATCTTCTTTCAAGTCTTGGTCGAAGTCCATTTTATACATGAGTCCTGAACACCCACCACCTTTCACGCCTACACGAACGAAACTGCCTTCAGGCGCCCCTTCGTTGGCCAATAGCTTCATGACTTGTTCTCTTGCGTTGTCTCTGACCTTTATCATCGCTGTATGATTAGCATTTATGCGGTCTTGCAAAGATATCCTTTATTTGGACAGAGTCTAAATAAGGATGTTCTGCTGCCTATTCTAGTATTGGAATCCGAACACCATTGCGAGCTTTACCTTCAAACTGGCTTTCACCTCCTCGAAATCCAGCTCCTTTCCTAATTCCTTTTTCATGCTGGTCACGGCCTTATCCTCTATGCCGCAGGGAATGATGTGATTGAAATAATCCAAGTCCGTATTGACATTGAAGGCGAATCCATGCATGGTCACCCATCGACTGGATTTCACTCCGAGGGCGGCAATTTTCCTGGCCTTTAGGTCATCTTCCCAGTCGAGCCATACGCCCGTGAGACCTTCTATCCTGCCCCCTTGGATACCATAGTCTGCCAAGGTGAGAATGATGGCTTCTTCCAAGGAACGCATGTACTTGTGGATGTCGGTGAAGAATTGTTCCAGATCCAAAATAGGATAACCGACAATCTGTCCAGGGCCATGGTAGGTGATGTCACCTCCACGGTTGATCTTGTAATAACGCGCCCCATGCTCTTCCAAGCCGGTCTCGTCCAAAAGGAGATGCTTTATGTCTCCACTCTTGCCCAGGGTATAGACCGAATCATGTTCTACGAACAGCAAGTGATGTTCAGGAAGCACCCGCTCCTCAAAGCTACGCTCCCGATTCGCCTTCTTGATGGCCAAAGCTTCTGCAAGAAGAGATTCCTGGTAATCCCAACAGGCCTTATAATCCATATGGCCCAGGTCCTGAAAATGGACGAGTGGCAAGCTATCAGTGCTTGGCGAGCTCACTCTTGAGGTAATCGATGACGTCCACCTCAATGGAGTCCACGCCATTCATATCAGCCAACTCGATGGACACCCAGTCTCCCACATGGATGAGGTAATAGGTGCGCTCGATGATGTTGTCCCCTTTTGCGAAGATCTCCACCACATGGTCCGTATGTTTTTTGAATATGGCCTTGCTGAGGTTCATGCGCAATTGTGTGCGAATATGATCGCCCTCGGTACGCATCAGGATGACAGAGAAGCGCTTATCTCCTCCTGCCCATCCGACCAATTCGTTGTGGTTCATCTCAGGGAAGACGTGATGCCAGCACAGCATTTTGGCGTTCTCGTTGATCTGCTGGCGAAGTCTGATCGAAGCGCCACCATAGGCCGCATCGGAATAGATGATCGGCACAGTGCCATCAATCTCCTTTGCGATAGTCTTGGCCTCAGCTCTTATAGCTGCCTCATTCTTGTCGATGTTATCTGCAGCAGTCAAGAGTTGTTGCTCGAATGCGTTGCCGATAAGCCCATACTGATGAAGGACATAGAGCAACTGTGGGCTATTCAATCCGAAACTTCCCCTTGGCGGAATGCCTGATGGGATCTGGATAAAGTTCAGGCCTTTCTCCTTGGCCACCTCTACTACTTTACCACCCGCGCTTATGCAGGCGACCTCCGCTCCTCTGGAAAGAGCGATCTCCATGGCGCTCAAGGTCTCTTCGGTGTTTCCAGAATAAGAGCTCACAACGACCAAGCTGTTCTTACCCACATAAGCAGGAAGGCTGTAATCGTTGTTCACAAGCATAGGGATCTTCATCTCATCCTGAACCAGATGGGACACGATGGTTCCACCAATCCCTGACCCACCTAATCCGGTGACTACCACATGTTGAAGTTCACGGCCTGGCGCCTTGAACTGTGCCTTCTTTCCTATCTCAACGGCTTGTCTCAGATGGTTCGTGTAGTCCATCACATAGCCGCTCATTTCCTTTTCGTATCCCATTTCTTTGTTGAATAAGGGCGCAAAGATAATACAGTAGTCCCGTGGGTGAAAGGAAAGCAGATGTATTGCCGAGTGATTGAATACTGAGAGCGGGTATCTTTGCAGCCGCATAATCGAGGACCATGGCATTATCAGAGCAAGAACAGATCAGAAGAGACGCCCTTACACGACTCCGGGACATGGGCGTAGAGCCATTTCCTGCAGCCGCGGTGGAGGTGACACACCTCAGCTCGCAGGTGCACAAAGAATTCAAAGGCGGAGAGGAGGTGAAGATGGCTGGACGTATCATGACCAAACGCATCATGGGCAAGGCCTCATTTGCCGAGCTGAAAGATGCTGAAGGACGCATGCAGCTCTATGTCAACAGGGATGAGATCTGCCCTGGAGAGGATAAGACGCTTTATAATGACGTCTTCAAGAAACTCCTCGATATCGGGGATTTCATTGCGGTAACCGGAACCCAGTTCAAGACCCAGACAGGTGAACTCTCCATCCTGGTGAAGGAGCTGAAACTCATCTCCAAGTCGCTTCGCCCCCTTCCAGTGGTCAAGACCGATGCGGAGGGCAATGTCCACGATGCCTTCACTGACCCTGAGAGCCGTTACCGCATGCGCTACGTGGACCTGCTGGTGAATGATAATGTGAAAGACATCTTCATCAAGCGCAGCAAGGTCTTCGCCAGTATGCGAGCCTTCTTCGGGGAGCGTGGTTACATGGAGGTGGAGACACCCATCCTGCAACCCATTCCTGGAGGTGCCGCTGCACGCCCCTTCAAGACACACCACAATGCCCTG
>JAQCAN010000169.1 GCA_027621335.1 Bacteroidota bacterium | reverse complement strand
ATAAGATCTGCGCTCTGCGTCATTATGCCTATTGAAGATGTCTCAGTTAGCGAATACGTAACGGCATTCAGGATAGTAAAGCCAGAAGAGGTCTCGGTATCCCCTGAATTCACCATCCTCACCACGCACCTCAATCATAGGTGCGATACCAATGATGCGGACGTAACGCTCTGAGCGCTGTTTATCAAAGAACCAATCTTCCTTGATTTTGAATCGCTTCACGTCTGCTGATTCGATGTCGATTTGCTGGATGACTTCCACCAATTCACCTGTATCCAAATCCGTGGTATAGGTAGTATCTATGGTGGACATCATGGCCTCGATCTCCTCATTCAAAAGAGGCTGCTTGAACTCATCATCACTTCCTAATGGTCCAGTAGAGTATGCCGTGATACTTCCATCTTCAAGGCCATAGCGGATGACATCAAACAGATTCTTTCGATCATTCAGCTCTTCCAATGGATAGTAGAGCGGTAGGTTGATCTTCTCCCTCAGGTCGATGACTTGCCAAATCCTTTTAGCCCACATCACATCCGCTTCACGGATATTTGGATAAGGAACCACTTTCTTGGTACGTGTATGCTCCTTGATGTAAGCACCGTCCAATACGGTCTGAGCTTGCACCTTATTCAAACCTGCTAAGCAGGAGAGAAGAACGATAAGGATTCCTATTTTTTTCATGACTATCACTTTTTACTTGACCACTTTGAAGGCCAGTGAACCAAGGCTTCTGACCGTTCCGTCAGGTCCTTGCGCTCGGATACCTTCAATGAATACTTTTTGTCCGTTCTTAGCATTCTTCAGCATTTCAGAAATCTCAGGCGTGACCCTATTGCTGCTTGATGACTTAGAAATGAACTGACCTCCAATGGACATTGACACTTCGAATTTGGTCACAGTGAACTTCAGGTCGAAATCGAAGTCTTTCATCACTGCGGCCACACCTTGAGAGGCGATAAGCTCAGAGAACTTAATGGTTTCATCAGAAGAGCCTTTACCACCATACATCGCAACTGGATCTGGAACAGATTTCACTCTGAACTTTGCTGGACCAAGGGTCTTCTTTGATCCATCAGGAAGAGTGCAGGTCACACTTATATTAGCTTCATTTCCACTGGTGACCTTTACGACATATCCATCTGATCCTTTAGATATCGATCCATTGCTGATCGATGGAACTACATCTCTGTCCTGGAAACCTGGCACTCCAACAGTCACTGGGTTATCTACTCCTTTGTAGAACACGTTCATCTTGGTCGGTGATACGACAAGGGTAGGAGCGACTACATTATAGTCCAAAGCGAATTTCTTTCTCACCTCAGGAAGACCCGCAGGACGGAAGATGATAACGCCCTCTCTGTGCTGAGGACCAAGTCCTCCGGCTGGAATCTTCACCTTACCCATAGCATTCTTATCCATCTCCAACACATCGAAGTCGCCTGTCAAATCTATTGGAACTTTGGTCGTATCTACTCTGACGCCAGGCTTTCCCAGACGAATCTCTGGAGGATTAGTGTCGTCATAAGCAGCAAGGAAGACATCGGCTTCAAAGCTTCCTCCGGCAGTAACATCCGTAGAAATCGGAATGACTGCATCTTTCAGTTTCGTGAATTTCAAAGAGGCTCCTTCTACATCAGCATATACTTTTCCAATGGCATCGGACTGGGCACTGCGCACGTCAGATTGAAGCTTGGATAGGATGGAGATCGTAGCGGCAAGTGGGACGTGATAGAAGTTCAACCGTTCCCAAGGTTCGGGTTTGCCATCTGCATCCACAGTACTCTCATAATTGAATATACGAGTCATACTGGCTTGTAGGCTTGGGTCATTGATTTGTGAATTGATCTTGTCCCTATAAGCTTCAAGACGTTTTCTCAATTCTGCAGCCCTGAAGTTCTCGTCATCACCTGAACGAGTTTCTGTGTCAGGCTCTTCACCAGTACCGAACATGATGTTGGTGTTCGAATCGTAGTTGTCCTTGCTATTGATGTATGCGATTCCTAGAACGGTATCCATCTTCGCATCGTAGACTTCTTCCATCGTCTTACCTTCTGTCTCGGCAATGGTCATCGCTTTGATTCGGTTAACGTAAGAAATCAGATTATCTGCGTCATCCTGAATACTCTTAGCAATCTTATAGGAATCACCGTACTTCTCCGGTTTTTCCTCAGCCAATCTAGCGAAATTTGCCATTTGAGCAGACAACTTCCCTTCGAAAGAAGCTCTTGTCTCATTCTGTCCTTTATCGATAGTGACAAAGGAATTCAGAATCTCCTTGGATACATTCATAGCCAACAATGCAGTCAACACGAGGTACATCATGTTGATCATCTGTTGTCTGGGTGATGCTTTTCCTCCAGCCATGTTACTTTACTTTAAAGAATTTAATAAAGGTCGAACTCGGAGGGAGTTCAAGCATTCGAATTCACATTCATTGCCGACAGCATGTTGCCATAGACTGTATTCAATGAACTCAAGTTCTTAGAGAGTTTCGCGATGTTCTGCTTATACTTCTCAGTGTCGTCAACAGAGTCGTTCAAATGACCCATCATCTTCTCTATGCCTGCGAATATCTCATCAGTATGCGCCAACTTCGCTCTAGATGATTCCAATTGGAGTTCGTACATTGAATTCAATTGATTCAAGTTGTGGGACATCTTGGAAAGTTCCTCGCCCGCGTTGACCCCGTTCTCATTCGACTGAGCTATACCCATTATGGCTTGGGCGGCTTGCGAATAGGTATCTGTCAATTCACCCATTTTGGCTGAGGCGTTGCTGACGCTATCCACATAACCTTTAGTAGCCACGCTAGCACCGGCAATGTCCGAAAGCTGACCAGCTTGGGTAGATAGAGTGCGCATACCTTCACCTAGACTCGCTATAAGTTCAGGTTCGATTTTAGCCTCCTCAAGCATCTTATCCAGCTCCTCAGTAATTGAACCACCGTGAAGCTTAGCGCGTTCATCACGCTCTTCTGCATGCTCTCCGGTAGCAAGCTCAGGATAGACCAACGTCCAGTCCACCTCTTCATGAATAGGTTCGAATGCAGAGAAGAAGAAAATGACCGCTTCTGTCCCTAGACCTATGATCAACATAGGACCTGCACCTGGCCAGTGTTGGATTTTGAATAGTGCCCCCAAGATCACGACTGCTGCTCCAATTCCATAGAGCTTCGCCATGAACTTTTTCCATGCTTTACTTCCTGGTTTCATGTGTTTTCCTTGCTTTTTGTGGTTTCAAATAACTAATCAAACTATGATTAGTTCCATGTTTCAGGGTCCCCCGTCTTACCCCTTCCTAAATAGGTCATCACAGAACGGAATCCGATATAGGCCTTCGCTGTATCCTGGTACTCGTAAGCACGGGTACCTGTTTGAATATAGTAGCCGATGTCCTTCCAAGACCCTCCTCTGATCACCTTGCGTTTGAGAGCAGGTGGGTCGTTTGCAAGCGCATCATACGTATACTCAGGATTCAGATCATGAGCAAAGTCATACACTGATTCATCATAGGCTGTATTGGTCCATTCGGCCACATTACCTGACATACAGTACAAACCATAGTCGTTAGGTTCATAGGATGTGGCTGGGACTGTATGGAATCCATTGTCCTCAACATAGTCACCTCTTAGAGGCTTATAGTTGGCCAATGGACATCCAAGAATATTTCTCACATATGGTCCTCCCCATGGATATGGGTTTAAGTCCAGACCTCCTCGGGCAGCATACTCCCATTCTGCCTCACTTGGAAGACGGAAATGCTGAACGAAACTCTCCCCATTGGAACTCAACCATGAGTTGAGCAATTGGGTCCTCCATACATTGAATGCTTTAGCCTGTGTCCAAGTCACTCCGACAAGCGGATAATCATCGAATGCCGGATGCCAGAAGTAGGCATTGGTCATCGGTTCATTGAAAGAGTAAGTGAAATCATGAATCCAAACCAAGGTGTCTGGATAGACATTGATGATTTCTTTGATGATGAATTGTGATCGGTCCACGTGACCTTTGATGGCATTGTTCTGACCTTTTCTGTTTGTATAAGATAAATCCAAGTCACGTCCAGATTTGTTGGCCGCAGCCTTGAGGTCGACCCAGTAATACTCAAACTTCAATTTGCGAGTGTTGAATTCTTTTCTCCTATAGAAACGCTCGTTTTCTGGTAGATACATATCCAACAAAGCTTCTCTTTCTTCCTCATCATTCCATCGGATTCGCTCATCCCAATTGATTTTTGGAGGATCCAATTCTTCACCGTACTCATTCTCTTCGAAGATGTGTTCTCCAATACCCTCTTCTCCAAGGATGCGGTGAGCAGTGGAATCTTTCACCCAAGCAATGAATTGGCGGTATTCGTTATTGGTGATCTCCGTATCATCCATGTAGAATGCTTGAACAGAAACGGTCTTCGATTTGGTGACGTTCGCATAGGGAACGTCCTGATCACTAGGGCCCATCACGAAAGAGCCGAAGTGGATATAGTTCATCCCATAAGGATTCACCTGGTAGAAATCTGGTCGAGGATAGGCTCCCACAAGCTCTCCTCTATTGCTCGAACCACAGCTGGCCAGCAGTGCGATAAGGGCAGAACCCAAGATCATTTTTTTCATCTTGTCGGTATTTTTCAGTGTCCTTCTCAAAATCCCAAGGCGTTCTCTGTGTGTGTTGTCAAATCTCTCGATGATGTTCTTTAACGGATCATTTCGAGAATTGTTTCACAAATCAGAGGAAACGTACATTCTTGTAAATCTGAGGAGATAGCGGTTTTCTCAGCTTCATACAGTAATTAAGCATCACTTCATGGCTTCCTGTGCTGTAATTGTTCAAGGAAGAAGTGGTCACATCGTAGGAATAGCCGATGCGGATGGCACTGCGCCCATCAGGGAGTTGATGACGGTAGCCGAGCATAGGAGCAATGGCATCCTCGGCCCGGTAGCTTACTCCCGCCCAAAGCATGTTCTTGTACATTCCAAGGACATTCACATCGAACTGAGTCGATGCCGCATCTGACTTGACTAGGACATTAGGGATGAGGTCTACACTGTTGCTCAGGGCATAGGTGTATCCTGCCATGACATAGTAATGTCTGGAGGTACTGATGCCCATATCTTTCAGATCACCTTCAGATAGGTGCGTACTGGATAGCCCGATATAGAACTTATCAGCATGGTAATAGGCACCCAATGAGAAGTCGACAGTCCCTGCATTCGTGGTCTCTGCGCTGATGGTCGCATCATTGGCGATATCATCCAAGGCAATCCACTCGTTTCCAAGAGAAGAGGACAGATAACCTATGCTTGCCCCAAGCCCTAGTTTTCCAGTTCCCACATTTTTGAAATGGTAGGAGTAGTGTCCTCTGAAGAGCGTGTTCTGTTGCTGACCAAGTTCATCAGAATAGAAGGTGAGGCCCACTCCACTATTGATCTTTCCGATTGGCATATGGCCATTGATCATCGTAGTGACTGGTGCACCATCGAAGCCCGTCCATTGTTGGCGATAGAAACCGGTGAAACATAACTCGTTCTTGATTCCTGCATAACCAGGATTGATCGAAAGTCGATCGAACATGAACTGA
>JAQCAN010000168.1 GCA_027621335.1 Bacteroidota bacterium | reverse complement strand
ATAGCACCGTACTTGGAAATGGGGCGTCCGAATTGCTCCCGCTCATTGGCATATTTCACTGACAGCCCTATGGCGGCCTTAGATCCACCTACAACTCCTCCTGCCAACTTGATGCGTCCTATGTTGAGCACGTTGACTGCAATCTTGAATCCCTTCTGGCGCTCATAGAGCATATTCTCCACAGGGACCTTGCAGTTGTTGAAGAAGACCTGACGGGTGGATGACCCTTTGATACCCATCTTCTTTTCCTCAGCGTTCAAACTGAGTCCTTCGAAATCCTTTTCTACAATGAATGCGCTCAGATTCTCATCATCATCGATCTTGGCAAAGACGATGAACACGTCTGCGAATCCAGCATTGGTGATCCACATCTTCTGTCCGGTGATGAGGTAATGTTTCCCATCAGGGCTGAGGACGGCCTTGGTCTTGGCGGCATTGGCATCACTTCCTGAGCTAGGCTCAGTGAGGCAATAGGAGCCCTTCCATTCACCAGTAGCCAATTTTGGGACATACTTGGCCTTCTGCTCTTCCGTGCCGTAGTAAAGAATGGGCAAAGTGCCTATGCCAGTATGGGCCCCATGGGCTACGGAGAAGGAGAACCCGTGTCCAATGGCTTCAGTGCTCAGCATGGTACTCTTGAAATCCATGCCCAGACCTCCTAAAGATTCTGGTATGGAGATAGCCAGAATGCCAAGTTCACCTGCCTTCTCAAGCAATGAAGGCATAAGCCCTTCTTCCATGGCGTCTATTCTGACTATGTGTGACAGGACTTCTTGTTCGATGAAATCTCTGCAACTCTGTTCTATCATTCGGTGTTCCTCTTGGAACTCCTCAGGAATGAAAATTTCCTCTGGACGCGTGTCCCTGATCAAGAATTCTCCTCCTCTGATTTTCTTTATGTCTTCTGCCGTTGTTGCCATGTTGCTCGTTATTTCAATTCATTAATTCAAAAACACCTGCAGCGCCTTGACCTGTTCCTACACACATGGTCACTATACCGTATTTCTCTTTCCTCGCCCTCATCTCGCTGAATAGCTGAACGCTGAGCTTGGTCCCTGTGCATCCCAGGGGATGTCCCAAAGCAATAGCTCCTCCGTTCACGTTCACGATGGATGGGTCCAAGTCCAATTCACGGATGACGGCCAAAGATTGAGAGGCAAAGGCCTCGTTCAATTCATACAATCCAATGTCACTCTTTTTAAGTCCTGCACTCTTGATGGCATCAGGCACGGCATATAAGGGGCCCATTCCCATTACCCTTGGATCCAGTCCGGCTACTTTATAGCTCTTTAATTGGGCAATGGGTTCCACTCCGAGTTCTTTCAACATGCGTTCAGAGACCACCATGGTGAATGCTGCCCCATCAGAGGTCTGTGAGGCATTACCAGCCGTTACAGTTCCTTTCGCATCGAAGACCGGGCGCAGCTTGCCCAAGGCCTCGAGCGTTCCTCCACGTCTCACACCTTCATCCGTGTCCACAGTATAGGTGCGTTCCTGACGCTTGTCATCTTTCACAAAGACCTCGGTGACTTCGATCGGAACGATGCCTTCCTTGAAGCGGCCATTGTCGATGGCCTCTGCGGCTCTTCTGTGGGACTCCAGAGCGAAGGCATCTTGGTCTTCACGGCTCACCTTGTAATCCCTTGCCACGGCTTCCGCAGTCAGGCCCATCCCCCAATACCAGGTCGGATGCTCCTTGGAAACATGTGCATTGGGTACCAAACGCCAACCACCGAAGGGTATGGGTGTCATGGTCTCTATGCCACCCGCAATGATGCAGTCGGCCATTCCTGAATGGATCTTGGCACTTGCAATGGCAATGGTCTCCAATCCTGATGAGCAGTAGCGGTTCACAGTCATTCCGGGGACCTTGTCGGAGTCCAATCCCATCAGGGAGACCATGCGTCCCAAGTTGAGCCCTTGCTCGGCCTCAGGCGTGGCATTGCCTACGATGACATCATCGATACGCTCTGGATCCAGGCCAGGAAGTTCATTCATGATGTGACGGATGACGTTCGCTCCGAGATCGTCAGCACGCATGTGCCTGAACAGGCCTCTTGGTGCTTTCCCTACTGCGGTGCGGTATGCTTTGATGATGTATGCGTCCATGTTATATCAATGTGTTTAGGATCCTATCCTGCTCAGTTTCTCAATACTTTTCCAGTGGTGATGATGCTCTGCAAGCGTTCCAAGGTCTTGCGCTCACCACAGAGTTCCAAGAATTTCCTTCGCTCCAGATCGAGCAGATACTTTTCTGTTACGACTGTTGGTGTGCTGAGGTCCCCACCTGCAAGGGCGAATCCAAGCTTCTCTGAGATGATACGGTCATGGTCGCTGATGTAGTTACCACTCATCATGGAATGTGCTCCGATGTTGACAATACCCAGCACTTCAGAGCCCAATACGCGGATGTCTTTCCTTGGTTTCGGGCTTGTATAGCCTTGGTCGGCCATAGCGAGGCAGCGGGCCTTGGCCACGCTCAACTGATGTTCACGGGAGACCACCACTTCATCTTGTCCCTGTCTCAGATATCCGAGTTCAAAAGCTTCTTGGGCACTGGTTGAGACTTTGGCCTGACCGATGGTCAAGAAGCGGTTGCGGAACTGGTTCGTTTCGATGTCGCCTTCATGCAGTTCATCGGCCAATCTCACTGCGAATTCTTTTGTTCCTCCACCTCCCGGGATGAGACCTACTCCGAACTCGACCAGACCTATATAGGACTCAGCATGGGCGATCACTTTGTCCACATGTAGGCAGATCTCGCATCCTCCTCCCAAGGTCAGTCCGTGTGGTGCCGCGATGACGGGTACTCCGCAATGACGTAAGCGGGTAGTGGTCTGCTGGAACAGCTTGACCGCCATATCGAGCTCATCGAATTCCTGCTCCACGGCCATCATGAAGATCATACCCACATTGGCTCCAGCTGAGAAATTCTGCCCCTCATTGCTGATGACCAATCCGCGATAGTCCTTCTCGGCCATGTCCATGGCTTTGTTCAAGCCTTGTAGGACTTCACTTCCGATGGTGTTCATCTTGGTGTGGAACTCAAGGTTCAGGATGCCATCACCCAAGTCCTTGACGGTTGTTCCACTGTTCTTCCAGAGGACCTTATCATCCGAGATATTGGCCAATGAGATCGTCTGGTCCTGACCAGGGATGACTTTGTATGTGTGGGAAGTGAGGTCATAATACTCTCTCTGACCTTCGTTCACTCTGTAGAATGACGTGATGCCTTTGTCGAGCATGTCCTGAACCCAAGGAGAGACCTTCAGTCCTTCTGCCAAGGTCGCTTTAAGTCCTTCGGCCACCCCCACGGCATCCCAGGTCTCGAAGGCTCCGAGCTCCCAGCCGAAACCAGCTTTCAAGGCGTCATCGATGCGATAGAGCTCATCACTGATCTCAGGGATGCGATTGGATACATAAGAAAATAAGGCATGGAAGGATCTGCGATAGAATTCCCCTGCCTTATCTTTTCCTTTATAGAGGACCTTTGTTCTGGGTGCGAGAGCATCCACGGCTTTGGCTGCTTCCAGTGTGGCGAATTTGACCTTGTTCTGGGAACGGTACGCTTTGGTCTTGATGTCGAATACAAGGATCTCAGGACTTCCATCCGCTGCTTTCGCCTTTTTATAGAAACCTTGCCCAGACTTGCTTCCTAACCACTTGTTATCCGCCAGATGTTGGACATATCCAGGAATGGCAAAGACCTCGCTTCGCTCATCCTTCGGGCAATTCTCCCTGACGCCATTCGCGACATGGATGAGGGTATCCAATCCGACCACATCGCAGGTGCGGAAGGTGGCGGACTTGGGTCGGCCCATGGCAGGCCCAGTGAGTTTATCTACCTCCTCTATACTGAGGTCCATCTCCTCTACCAGGTGGAAAAGGGCTTGAATACCGAAGACTCCCACCCGATTGGCGATGAAAGCGGGAGTGTCCTTACATAGAACGGTTTTTTTTCCAAGGAAACGAGCGCCATAATCCATCAAGAAATCAATGACCTCCTGGTCTGTTTTCGCACTAGGGATGATCTCCAAGAGCTTCAGATAGCGAGGAGGATTGAAGAAATGGGATCCACAGAAATGCGAGATGAAATCCTCTGAGCGCCCTTCGATGAGCATGTTGATCGGAATACCGGACGTGTTCGAAGTGATGAGGGTACCAGGCTTTCTGTACTTCTCCACCTTCTCGAAAACCACTTGTTTGATGTCCAAACGCTCAACTACCACCTCGATGATCCAGTCACATTCTGCAATGCGATGCATGTCATCTTCGAAGTTCCCTGTCTCTATAAGCGATATGAAACTCTTGCTGTAGATGGGTGAGGGGTTGCTTTTCAGTGCAGCTTCCAAGGCAGCATTGACCAGCCTGTTCCTTACCGCAGGATGGTCCAGGGTCAGACCCTTCTTTGCTTCAGCAGGATCCAATTCCCGAGGAACGATATCCAGAAGGAGGACTTCCACTCCGATGTTTGCGAAATGGCAAGCGATGCGTGAACCCATCACTCCGGATCCTAGAACTGCGACTTTGTTGATGATTCTCTTCATGGTTCAGGCGGCAGATTTTTCTTTGAATAATTTCTGTGAGTTCAAGATGCTCTGGATGTGCACCATCACTTCGAAGAAGACATCCAGTTTCTCTTTCGGGATGCGCTCATGGACGGTCTTATTGAAGTCAAGGACGATGTTCCGAGAGAGTTTCCTCATTTCTTTTCCTAGGTCTGTCAGGAAGATGCGGACCATCCTACCGTCTGTGACATCCTTTTCACGGTAGATGAGACCTTGCTCTTCCATGCGTTTCAAGGTGCGACTCAAGCTAGTGGATTCCATTCCCATCTGCGGACCTAAACTGGTAGAAGGAGTGCCTTCCTTGTCCACATTGAGGAGCACGTATCCTATGGACATGGTGCCATTGTGATCATTGGCCTGTGAATTATACATTCTGGAGATAGAGGCCCATACAGCTCGGATATGAAAGTCTATGGTGTCTTTGGCGTGCATGATACGAAAGTAGTAAAAATAATTATGCGCGCATAGTATTTTAGACGAACGGCTTTTCTTTTGATATTGTCCCTTGCATAGTATAGATGAATAGCCGTTTACTCAAGATAGTTGGTCCTGGAGTCCTCTTTGCGTCCACAGCCATAGGGGTGAGTCACTTGGTCCAGAGCACCCGAGCCGGGGCTGTCTATGGTCTTGGCCTGCTTTGGGCCGTGGTGCTCGCAAACCTTCTGAAATATCCTTTCTTCCAATTCGGTTCTCGCTATGCGAGTGTAACCGGAGTGTCTATTATTGACGGGTATAAAGGCATAGGGGCTTGGGCTTTATGGCTCTATATCCTCATCACACTGATGAGTATGTTCTTTGTCTGTGCGGCCGTCACAGCGGTCACTGCTGGCTTTTTCGATAACCTCTTCGGCATATCTGCTCATTTGGGTCTCACCGTAACCCAAGTATCCACAGGTCTGCTGATCTCCTGCGCCTTCATCTTATTCAAAGGGCGCTATTCCGCTTTGGACACCATGATAAAGGGGATCGCATCGGTGCTTTTCATTACCACGATCATTGCCTTCGGACTGGCCGTATTCCATGGGCCG
>JAQCAN010000001.1 GCA_027621335.1 Bacteroidota bacterium | reverse complement strand
AGAATCCTACGGCTTCACCACAAGGCTTCAACAAACACCTATTCCCCACTGGGAACGTGGCACTGCAGAAGGGGCTTGGTATATCACCGCAGACGGACAAATGCATAAGATCAAAGTGCTCGCCTTGGGCGGTAGTGTGGGTACAGATGGCATGCTCACCGGGGCTCTTCTCAAGGTGAAGGACATGGAGCAGTTGGAAGCCCTCGGTAAGAAAGGCATCTTGAAGGATCAGGTCGTATTTATCGACCAGCCCTTTGATCAGAAGTTGGTCAATACCTTCAACGCCTATGGTGCATGTTGGCCGATGCGCGGCAATGGCACCAAAGAGGCTGGAAAATATGGCGCCAAAGCCGTCCTCATCCGTTCGCTCGCCAGCCCCACGGATGACCATCCTCACACAGGAAGCATGCGCTATGATGAGGAAGGACCCAAGATTCCTGGTGCAGCGATCTCTACCATGGCCGCTGATGCTTTGAGTCAAGCCCTTGAGAATGGCCCAGTTCAGGTCCGCTTGGAGATGGATTGCCGTTCTTTTCCCGACAAGATCTCTCACAATGTCATCGGAGAGATCCAGGGCTCCGAATTTCCTGATGAGATCATCACCATTGGTGGGCACTTGGACTCATGGGATGTGGGCGAAGGGGCCCATGATGACGGGGCGGGAATCGTCCATTGTATAGAAGCGATGCGCATCCTCAAGGACAGAGGCATCAAGCTCAAACGCACTCTGCGGGTTGTATTGTACATGAATGAGGAGAATGGGGTTTATGGGGCAGAGACCTATGCCAAGAAGGCCATAGAACAAGGAGAAAAGCATGTATTCGCATTGGAATCCGATGCGGGTGGGCATACCCCCAGAGGCTTCAGTTTGGATGGCTCTCTGGAGCGATTGGAGCTCTTGCAAAGTTTCGCTTACCTACTTTACCCTTATGGTCTCACTGAACTGGAAGCAGGTTATGGAGGAGTGGACATCAACCGATTGAAGGATCAATATGAGGATATCACCTTGATAGGCTTCCGCCCGGATTCACAGCGCTACTTCGACTATCACCATTCAGAAAATGATGTCTTCGAGAATGTCCATAAGCGGGAATTGGAGTTGGGCTGTGCCTCAATTGCCAGTATCATCTATTTGATGGACAAATACTGGTGAGTCCTTTAGAACTGCAGCCTCAACTGCATTCGGATATCCGAGCGGATGGGTCCTTGGATCTCGTCCAAGCCTGAGCTGATAACGTCCCTGTCTAGGTAGTGCCAACGTGACCATTTGACCCAGAAATCCACTCCCTTCTTCAGGGTATAGCGACCAACGATGTAATACCGCGAACCAGTTCCACTCAAGGCCGGTATGCTGTAGAAATACAAAACGTCCTGCTCAAAGGCATAGAGCCTGGAATCATATCCATCTGTATCGAAGATGACATAGCGCATGCTGAAGTCGAAGGGTGAACTCTTCGGTCTGTAGATGACATCATGATAGAGCATGATACCTTCCTGTCTGTCGGTCCCTTCCCTTGCATAATCCGTCCATTCGATTCGACTTCGCATGCTCATGGATTCAGATACGCTATAATTCAGGTTCAGGCGAAGGTTGTTCTGCATGGTCTGACCTGCGATATCGATAATAGTCTCTTCGGCCGAATTGCGTGGACGTTCCCGATGGCGATAGCGGACATAGAATTCAGAGGATCTATTTGGCTTATAGCTCACTTGGCTCATCATTTCCCACCCTTGGGAAGGAGCATCTGAATTGAAACGTAGCCAAGGGAACCGGAAGCGGTCCAGCCAAGCGGCCACCTGCCAGCGCGGAGCCGGACGGGTCATGATTCCCATGAGCAGTCCGTTCTCATTGATCGGTGTACTGGATTCAGCGACCGCCAAGGCATACGGATTCTGGAAATTCCGGTCGAATCCCCTATGGAAGGCTGCAAAAGTGACCTTTGGGTCCATGACCAGATACGCTCCATTCAGGTATGCGATGCCGCCATTCTCTGACCTCGCGATCTCTCCGAAAAGATTCAAGTTGGACTTGACGTAGTCATAATCCAATCCTACGGCCCCACCTCTATCGCCTTCGAATGCAAATCTAGAATAGGGTCTTAGGTCCCTGTCCAGTGCCTTTGAATACTGGAACCTCATCCCTCTTGCTCCTATACTCAAGCCCCCTTTTCTCCAGGTCAGCTCGGCCGCGGCCACCTTCTCATTCACACTCTTGCGATCCTCCAACTCCCTAGGAGTGCGATGGAAACCTGAGAGTTGGAGCGAGGAAAAAGCCAAAGCCTCCTCACGGTCCAAGGTATCGCCCGTAAGCACATTCCCATCACGGTCATGGTCGGAGTAGAGCAAGGTGAGCCTGAAGCGGTCCTGCCTCAAGGTGACGGCCGCTCCTCTGAAGAAGAGGTTCTCATTGACCGATCGATATGGTGTGATACCTCTTGGATTGCGTTTCAGAGTGAGAAGATCCATGGACTTCCCGAATCCCAATCCACTCCATAACACCAAGCCTTGACCCATCAGGGCTTGATAGTCACCGATGGCTAGCTTTTCAACTTTTCCAAATCCAGCGATAAAGGCATGAGCTGAGTAGAAATCGAAACCATTCTTCTGACTTCCCTGAAAGAACTCCTCACCCCCATCTTTCTCAGCAGTGAATCCAATGCTGATCTTGTTCTGGTAGCGGAATCGATAGCGCATGTAATATCGCCAAGGGCTTCCAAGGTACCTGGAATTGGGATTATCCTCCAGTTCAGCTGCAGTAGCAGTCCGATAACCGTCCCTTTCCTCCAACACTCGATCTGTTCTCATGAAGAGTTCCTGATTCGAGTTATTCCAGATCTCCTTTCGGCTGATCTTCAAATCATCCACGTTTCCTTTGACTCTGATAAAGGGAAGTATACGCCTGATGGAAGCTACGGAGAGATTGGATATGGACTGAAGTTCTTCAACACTGATGAAAGCCCCGTACTCTTCTCTATGTCTGATTATAGCCTGAATCTCTATATCGCTGAGCAAACGAATGGCCGAGAGCTCATCGGAACTGGCTCGGTTGAGGTCTAAGGGTCGTTCCAGAAAATAGGTGAGGTCATCGATGAGGGTGGTGTAGTCCAAGTCCTCGTTGTCGGCTCCTTCTGCAATGAACTCGATGCTCCGTTCTATGATATCCCTTTCTTCATCGGTCTGGGAGTAGGCACTGAAGGTGACGATCAGTGAGACAAGGAGAATGCTATACCGCTCAATTCTGAGCATTGAAATTATAGCTCAAGCTGATCTGTGAACTGTAACCTAAGGTGTTATGATAGGCCGCAGCGATATCGATGTCCACCCCAGCGATATTGAAGCCCGCACCGAAACTGCTGAAAGTCGGTGCCGTGGATACTCCCCCGCGCAGATAAATGCCCTCAGAAACCTGATACTCGATGCCAGATCCCACTTGCATCGGACGGTCTATGTCTTTGTTAAAATCCATTAAGACCTTCAGTTTATCCGAGAAATCGTACGCCCCACCGAGCCCTAGAACAGTCGGTATGCGTTCATCCTCATATTCGCTGAGCAAAGTCTGAGAAGGATTGAAGAGATGGACCCCTAGGTCCAGGTCATCAGAGAGATGGGCGATAAGTCCGATTTCCGTTGTCAAGGAAGAGCGGTTTCCGTAACGGTCTCCTTGGACCCGTGTGGAGTGATAATTCAGTTGAATACCCATGTCGAGTACGTCTGAAAGGCGCATAGCATAGGCCAAACCATAGCGTTCGTCCTTGAAAGTACTCAAACCGAAGGAATTGAGGTTGATGGCCACACGGCCATTTCCAAGCTCTGAGCTGAGAACGAGGCCTTGTTCTCCTAATCCGTCCACGAAGAAAAGGCTGTGATAATACACCCCAGCTTGCGTTCCTTGGAGGCCTAAGAGCCCCGCCTGATTGTTGAATGCAGCCCAGATATCCTGATTCACCAGATAGGTCCCTCCAAGCGCCATGGACCGAGGTCCGATAGAGCTCTTCTCCCCTCCTGCGCGTGCGGCTTGAGCAGCAAGCAATAGAACAATGGAAATAGCTAGAGCCCGTCTCATTTTCAGATGGTTTTTCTTGAGTCCATGACCTTCTTGGTCAGGTCCGCCTTGAACTTGTCCAATCGCGCAGCCAATGCTCCATCGGAGGTGGATAGGATTTGTGCCGCCAATATTCCAGCATTCCTAGCCCCGTTCAATGCCACCGTGGCCACGGGCACCCCGGAAGGCATCTGCAAGATGCTGAGGATGGAGTCCCATCCATCTATTGAATTGCTGCTTTTCACAGGAACGCCTATTACTGGAAGAGTAGTCGAACTGGCGACCATCCCTGGTAGATGTGCTGCTCCGCCAGCCCCAGCGATGATGACTTTCAGACCGTTCTCACGGGCATGCTTCGCATAGTCGAACATGAGTTCTGGGGTTCTATGGGCCGAAATTACTTCCATTCGGGTAGCCACTTGTAGCTCCTCCAATACCTTGGCTGCTTCCTGCATGACCGGAAGGTCACTTGCGCTGCCCATGATGATTCCAACCTCTACTGACATACAGGGTAAATGTAAGAATTATGATGAGCTGGACTCGGCCTCATAGCTCAATTCAGCCCCTAATTCCAAAGCCTTTTTCAAAGCGGCCTCGGAGCTGTCAGCACACACGGTGAGGTGAGCCATCTTGCGTCCAGGGCGTGTCTCTGATTTATGATACTCGTGAAGGAAGACCTCCTTATCACCCTTCAAAAGCTCTTTATGCCGTAAGATGGCCTTTCCTGAATGACCAGGGGCCCCCAATATATTCACCATGGCCGCTGGCCGTTTCAGCGCTGTGGACCCAAGCCCTAGTCCCGCAATGGCTCTCAGGTGCTGCTCGAACTGAGAAGTTTCGTTGGCCTCAATAGTGTGATGTCCACTATTGTGCGGTCGGGGTGCCACTTCATTGACCCAGAGGCTCCCATTCTCATTCAAGAAGAACTCCACAGCCAGATTCCCGACCAGTTCCCATTCCTCTACCAAACGCTTTGCAATGGACTTAGCCGCTTGAGAAATCTCTTTACTGACCTGTGCCGGACTGAATAAGGCCCTGACCAGGTTCAAATCGGGATCGAAATCCATTTCAACTAAGGGAAAGGTGCTCACCTTGCCATGCACATCACGTGAGGCAATGACTGCTAGTTCCTTTTGGATGGGAGCCATGGCCTCTATGACGCAAGGTCCTTGAAATGCTCTAGCCATGTCTTCCTCATTCCTTATGATCTGGACGCCTTTTCCATCATAACCGCCAGTTCTTGACTTGAGCACAAATGGAGGAATCCATCCTCTTTCCAGCGCTTCATGTCCCGAATTCAAGAGCTCATAGGGCGCAGTCGGGAAGCCATGCGAATCGAAGAATTCTTTCTGCAGGCCCTTATCTATGATCGTATCCAAGATAGTGGGTTGTGGATAGACTTCCTTTCCCATTGCGACCAAGGTATGTAGGGCATTGAGGTTCACATGTTCGATTTCCACGGTGATGAGGTCCATATCCCTACAGAAGTCCATCACAGTGCTTTCATCAGTGAAGGAGCCCTCCACGAGATGAGGGGTCAGTGAAGCGACCGAACACTGGGAATCAGGGTCTAGGAAATGGAGTTCCAAAGGAAGATTCGCGGAGGCTTCTTGCATCATCATGCCTAATTGCCCACCTCCAAGTACGGCCACTTTTCTCATGGGGCCAAAGGTAAAGACTCCCACTTAGGGATCTAGAGAAAGTAACCACCGAATGGTAAAAGCAATAATTACCCTTGTTTACCTTTGTAAACAAGATGCAGCGCTACTTCCTTATAACTTTCATCTCATGGTCCATGGCCATTCAGAGCCATGCTCAGCGCCCTGTGGACCCCTATGCAGAGCTGGGAGTCACAATAGGGTATAGCTATTACATCGGAGATATCAATCCAGACACTCATTTCGGGGAACGGAAGAAACTGGCCTTCGGGGCTATGTACCGTTACAATATGACACAACGTCACGCATTGCGTTTCCAATTGATGCGAATGGAACTGGAGGCTTTCGATTCAGATAATACACAAGCGGATCTGGTGAACAGGAATTTGAATTTCAGGACGGACCTGACTGAAGCTTCAGTTATCCTCGAGATCAATTTCTATGATTACCGTCTTGGTCGCATTGGACAAGGATTCACTCCCTACATTTTCGGTGGGCTAGCCTATTTCAACTTCAATCCCGAGTCAGAATTGGACGGGAACTACTTCGAATTAATCCCTCTGGGCACGGAAGGTCAAGGATCGGCCAATGGCCCTAAACCCTATAAGAAAGGTCAAGTGGCCATTCCGATAGGGCTAGGTGTAAAGGCTGGATTTTCTGACCGCCTGGCCTTGAACATAGAATGGGGTATCAGACGAACCTTTACAGACTACCTTGATGATGTAAGTGGTTTCTATGCTGACCCCGACCTCATCCGACAACAATCCGGGGACCTTGGAAGGACATTGGCAGACAGGACCATTGTACCGGTAGGACCTGGAGGCGTGAATACTGGTATGCAACGGGGGGATCCCGAAACCCGTGATTACTACATTTATACTGGTCTCATCCTTACTGTCCGACTCGGAAAGGACAGCAATGGATGTTGGAGATAGCAAGTAAGGATTGAATACCTTTGCTGTTTAGCCAAGCTGATTCGGCATGGCCTAATGACACAGATGGACATAGACCTAGAAAACATACCTGAGCACGTAGCCGTCATAATGGATGGCAACGGCCGTTGGGCCAAAGACCAAGGGCAGGTGAGAATCTACGGCCATATGAATGGTGTGGAATCGGTCAGGGAAGCCTTGAAGGCCGCCACTGAACTTGGTGTCAAATACTTGACCCTTTATGCTTTCAGTACCGAAAATTGGAACCGCCCGAAGGAAGAGGTGGAAGCTCTTATGAACCTCTTGGTTGACACCATCCTCAATGAGGTCAATGACCTGAACGACAACAGCGTGCGCCTTATGGCCATCGGGGATCTGGAAAGCCTTCCTGAGCAGTGCCAACTGGCCTTGAAAGAAGGTATTGAACAAACAAGTAAGAACGACCGCATCACCCTCATCTTGGCTCTGAGTTACAGCGCCCGCTGGGAACTTGTGGCCGGCATGAAGAAAATAGCCCAGGCCGTCAAAGAAGGTCGGATGGAGCCGGAGGATATCACCGCTGAAAGCATCTCTTCTTCTCTAAGTACGGCCGGTATCCCCGATCCAGAGCTGCTCATCAGAACGAGTGGTGAGCAGCGCATCAGCAATTTCCTGCTTTGGCAGATCGCCTATGCAGAATTGTATTTCAGTCCAGTTAATTGGCCTGACTTCCGCAAGGAGAACTTCAGAGAGGCTATCTTAGAATATCAGAATAGAGAACGCAGATTCGGAAAGGTCTCCGAGCAAATCAAAACCCATTGAAACGTCTTACTTTCCTACTCCCCCTTCTATGCCTGTTCATCTGTCAACTGCCCCTTCAGGCGCAGTTCGACCTGAGTCGTCCCAAGGACTACACCATAGGTGGCATCACTGTCATAGGCGCTGTGACCACTGATGTACAGGCCATAAAGCTATATGCAGGATTGAAGGAAGGAGACCGCATCACTGTACCTGGTGAACGTCTGCCGAAGGCCATCAAGAACCTCTGGGACCAATCCCTCTTTGCCGATGTAGAGATCGGAGTGGCCGACATCCGCGGAGAGACCATTTTCTTGGTCATAGAAGTAGAAGAACGCAATCGCCTCGGAAAGTTCAAGTTCTACGGCACCACCAAGTCAGAAGATGACAATCTGAGAGATGAAGTGAGCTTGGTCAGAGGAAAGATCGTCAATGAGAACCTGAAGACGAATACGGCCAATACTGTGAAGAATTACTTTGTCAATAAGGGCTACCTGAACACCACAGTGGACATCAAGGAATCCAAAGACACCCTGATGCTGAACAGTGTCACCTTGGACATCTACGTGAAGAAATACGAGAAGGTGAAGGTACAGGCTATCAACTTCCAAGGGAACACGGCCTTTTCAGATAAGAAGCTGAAGCGTTTCATGAAGAATACGAAGGAGAAAGCCTTCTATCATGTCTTCAAACGATCGAAGTATCTAGAAAAAGACTTTGAGGAAGATGTCGAGCGCATCGTGGCGAAATACAACGAGAAGGGGTATAGGAATTCGAAAATCAGCAAAGACAGCGTGTATAGGGTGAATGGTAGCCTCGTGGGCATCGATATCGCCATCAAGGAAGGTAATCAGTTCTACTTCGGAGACATCACCTGGCTCGGCAACACAAAGTATAAGACCGACATATTGGCCAACCGACTTGGCATCTCTAAGGGAGAAGTATACAACCGGGTGAAGTTGGAGGAACGACTCTTCATGAGCCAGAATGGAGATGACGTGAGTTCACTCTACTTGGACAATGGGTATCTCTCCTTCAGCGCCAACCCTGTGGAGATCAAGGTCTTCAATGACACCATAGATATCGAGGTGAGGATCTATGAAGGCAAACAGTATCGAATCAGCAGCGTGACCGTGGAAGGGAATACCATCACCAACGACCACGTCATCATGCGTGAGATCCGCACGCGCCCCGGTGACCTGTTCAGCCGATCGGACATCATCCGAACCCAAAGAGAATTAGCTCAGCTCGGATATTTCAACCCAGAGGGATTTGGAGTGAATCCTAAGCAGGACCCCGTTAATGGAACCGTAGATATCGAGTACCAAGTTGAAGAAAAACCATCCGACCAGATAGAACTCCAAGGAGGTTGGGGAGCTGGCCGCGTAGTAGGAACCTTTGGAGTTAGCTTCAATAACTTCTCCATGCGTAACGTGTTCAGCAAAGGAGCTTGGCGCCCCGTCCCCAAAGGAGATGGACAGAAGTTGAGTGTGAGGGCACAGACCAATGGACAGTTCTTCCAAGCTTACTCCATGTCCTTTGTGGAGCCTTGGCTGGGAGGCCGGAGGCCTAATTCCTTTTCCGTTTCTGCCCAGTATTCTGTACAGAGCAATGGGGCTCAACGCACCATCGTGACCGATCAAGGGGAGATCAATAATCCTTCGCGCCAGCAATTGCAGATTTTGGGTGGATCCATCGGTTTCGGAAAAAGACTCCAAATTCCAGACGACTGGTTCCAGCTATACACCACGCTGAGCTATCAGTATTATGACCTGACGAATTTCGGATCCATCTTCACCTTCGCTGACGGATATTCCAACAACTTGGCCATTACGGCCTCATTGGTAAGGGACTCCAGAGCTGGCAACCCCATCTTTCCTTCAGGTGGAAGCAAGGTGGGACTCACAACACGAATCACTCCTATCGCGGTGCGGCACTGGTGGGACAATGACAAGGACTACTCAGGATTGAGCGACCAAGAGAAGTTCCTTTGGGCTGAATACCATAAATGGAAATTCACCACCGAGTGGTACACGCCACTTGGTAAACAAGATGAAGAAGAGAATAACAGGTTAGTCCTCTTCACCAAGGTGGGACTGGGCTACCTCGGTAATTTTGATAAAGGAATCGGAGACTCACCTTTCGAACGGTTCTATCTGGGCGGATCGGCCTTGACAGGATTCCAGTTAGATGGACGTGAGATCATTGCCTTAAGGGGTTATGATGACCTTTCGCTATCCCCACGCACTGGAGCGACCTTCATCAATAAGTACACTATGGAATTGCGATATCTGGTCTCTCCGAATCCGAATGCGACCATCTATGGCTTGACTTTCTTGGAGGCTGGAAATACCTGGGATGACTTCGTCAATTACCAACCTTTCGCAGTGAAACGGTCTGCTGGAGTTGGACTTCGAATCTTCCTACCTATGTTCGGACTGATGGGTCTGGACTACGGTTGGCGCTTCGATGACGTGGAAACCAACCCGACCATGCCGCGCGGACAATTCCACTTCACCATTGGCATGAATCTTGGAGAACTGTGATCCAATGACTTACCTTAGCCCCATGAATGCTATGAAAACCTTATTCAGAACCGCCTTCGTATTCGCTCTTCTAATGGCGTCATCGGAAGCGAAAGCTCAGATGAAATTCGCTTTTGTGGACACAAAGTACATCTTGGAAAATATGCCGGATTACAGTCAGGCCCAGAACGAATTGAACAGCGCCTCTGCTGAATGGCAAAAAGAGATAGAAGAGCGTTATGCCTCCATAGAAAGACTTTATAAGAGCTATCAGGCAGAGGCGGTCCTCCTGACTGAAGAAATGAGGCAGAAACGAGAAGAAGAGATCGTCCGTAAGGAGACGGAGGCCAAAAACCTTCAGAAGCAGAGGTTCGGAGTAGAAGGCGACCTCTTCAAGAAGCGTCAAGAATTGATACAGCCTGTCCAAGAGAAGATATTCGTAGCCATAAGGGAATATGCCAACGAGAATGGCTATGAGGCCATCTTCGATAAATCAGGGGAAGCCGGTGTGCTCTATGCCAATCCCAAGTATGACAAGAGCGATAAAGTCCTCAGGAAGATGGGCATTCGCCCAGGAGAGAACAACCAAGAGAGTGAGGATACAGATGGTGGTTCCGCACCGGTCAAAGAATCCACTCCACAAGATGGAGGAAGCTCAGTCGGTGGCACTCGAGGCAAATAATTATTAGACAAACAACATAGTGAATCAAACAATGAAAAAGGTACTACTCGTAATCGCAGTGCTGGGCTTGAGCCTGAGTACATTCGCACAAGACCAAATGAAATTCGGTCATGTGAATACACAAGAGCTGCTCATGTTGATGCCCGAACGCGCTGATGCTGAGGCTAAGATCACAGCTATGAGCAAGCAGTTAGAAGATCGTCTAGGCGTACTCACCACTGAGTATCAGACTAAGATCCAAGCCTTCCAAGCGTTGACCGAGGATACCCCTCAGTCCACCGTGGAAGATATGCGTGGTGAAATCATAGAACTGGAGAAACGCATTCAGGAATTCAGGAACAATGCACAGAATGACTTGGTCGCCGAGGAAGAAGCCTTGGTGCAGCCTATGTTGGAAAAGCTTCAAAGAGCCATTGACGAAGTAGGGACCGAGAATGGATTCGTATACATCTTCGACCTAGGTTCTGGAGCGGTGGTCTTCCAGAATGGACAAGATGTCTCTCAAATGGTGAAGACCAAGTTGGGCATCACAGGGTGACCCTAATGACCCAGAAAAACGTATTGGAATGGCCTCTTGTATTCATAATGCAAGGGGCCATCTTTATTGAATAGCTATGACGACCCTTCGCCCCCTCACCACCATCCTCTTCTCCTTACTGCTCATTGCAGCTTGTAAAAAGGACGATAAGAAAGAACTCGTCATCAATCCTTGTGGCATTGATTTCAACACCACTCTCCACTTCGTAGCCATCGGGGACGGTTTAGTAGTGGTATTTACTTGGAGCCAACTGAAGCTTGGCCTTCCATTGTGGTCGGCCAATTGGAAGACCAAGGATATCAGGTCACTGATTTCAGTGTCTTCGGAGCGGTGGATGCTACCAGCCTAGACTTGAATGCAGCTCTGAACTCCAATAATCCCACCTGTAAGAATGTAGCTACCATCATGGTGGGAGCACAAGACCATTTCGAAGGAAGATCATTGGAAGAGTTCAGGGCAGACTACCGTTCACTCATCACAAAAGCGGTCACTTTGACCGGCAACACACATCGCGTAACCTGCGTGACCTTACCCAATTACTCATCAGCTCCTGGGCTTCCGGCATCAGCGGGAACTGAAGCACAGGCTGAGACGACCCTCATGGCCATGAATAGCATTATTGCAGAAGAGGCAGATCTAGCAGGTGTCAACCTCGCTGATATCTTCCCCATCAGCGGAGCTCTATATGAGAATGCTGGCGCCTATACCCCCGAGGATGAACTGCATGCTGATGCCGATCAACAGCTCGCATGGGCTGAGATCATCGCCTTTGTAATAGAAAGCAATTTCTGATCTGGCAAACTATCCCTTTGCCAAGCGAATTGCCCCCCTTCAACATCATTCAAGAAGACCCATTCTTGGAATGCCCAAGACCGTATCGAAGATCGCTGAATCCATGATATGGCCTAGGTAAATGGATACCTTTGCCGTATATAGTTAGTAGGTCTTGAACAGAGTATATTTTCCCATTTTTCTTTCCTCGGTCTTCTTCCTAATCAGTTCATCCTTGCTGTCACAGGTCTATATCTTGGATGATGGTATTGATGGCAATGGCATTGTAACTTGTTCAGGCACTTTTTATGATTCAGGAGGGCCCAATGGGGACTACCTGAATGATGAGGATTATGTAGTCACCTTCTGTTCTTCCTCACCTGGAGAGCCTCTTTCTATAGATTTCACCATCGACACAGAGGAGAATTTCGATCAAATCTTCATATTCGATGGCCCTACGACCTCTTCCACACCTTTTCCAGGGTCCCCGTTCGATGGAACGCAGATATTCACTGTGACCTCCACTGGGCCTTGTCTGACCATAAATTTCAGTACAGGGAGTATTGTCACCTCTGATGGATTTGAAGGCGTCATCTATTGTGGTGAGCCTGAGCCATGCTCAGCGACCTTGGTGTTGGATTCTACCATCCCGAGTGCTTGCAGCCTCTGTAATGGAAATGCGAGTCTAAACTTCAATGGACCAGGGCTGCCCATTACTCAGACCCTCATCCAGAATGGAACCATTCTTGTGGATGGGCTGAGCGCAACGGGACAAATCGATTTTGGTGCTCTATGTCCAGGTGATTACACTGTTGAGGTGGAAGCGGCCGATGGATGTCTTTATGAACAAGACTTCAATATCCCTTCCGTCAATTCACCTGCTGTAACGGTCGTCAGTGCCTCTGATTTCTGCCTTGGGGAACAGTCCGAGATTGTCTTGGAACTAACTGGCACAGGGCCTTGGCTCTTGGGTTTCCTCTTGAATGGCATCCCACAAGGCAATATCTCCATTCCAAGCAGTCCCTTCACATTCTTTTTGGACCAAAGCGCCATTATCACACTCACCAATCTTGAAGATTCCAATTGCAGCATTCCCATTGATATCGAATTCGATGTGAATCAGATCCCGGGGCCTACCGCATCATGTTTCGGGGATCTGGCTTTC
This sequence comes from Bacteroidota bacterium, assembly GCA_027621335.1. Lineage (GTDB taxonomy): Bacteria > Bacteroidota > Bacteroidia > Flavobacteriales_D > JABDKJ01 > JABDLZ01. The sequence continues at coordinate 18,266 of JAQCAN010000001.1, read as the reverse complement.
TGTTTGGGTGGTAGTGCTGATATTGTCATCGATTTGGTGGGCACCTCGCCCTGGATCATCTCCTATACCCTGGATGGACTGCCTCAACCAGACATCATAACCAGCGATAATCCCTACATCCTGGTGGCCGATGTACCTGGTCTGTATGAACTCACAGGAGTAGTGGATGGATTCTGCACAGGGATAGGTGACGGAACTGTCCTTGTGGAAGAAGTGACGGCTCCCGTGGCCACGCTGAGTGGAGGTGGGGACTATTGTCTCAATGACGGAACCCTTCCTCCTTTAGATCTGGACATCATAGGTCAAGGGCCTTTTACCCTTACTTATTCCATCGATGGGGTGGTACAAGCGCCAATTCAAGTGCCGAATAACTTCTCTTCCTTGGATGTCCCAGGACCTGGATTGTATGAATTGATAAGTGTCAGCTCAGGTTCCTGTATCGGCACTGTGAGTGGGCAAGCGTTGGTGAATGCCCTTCCTGAACCCACGATCGCTCTGACAAATGGTCCAGATTTCGAGTTCTGTCTTGGAGAGAATGTGGACTTGGAATTCGAGTTCACTGGCACTGGGCCTTGGACAGTTCAATATTTCATCGACTTTGGGAACATCGTGACCTTCACAGCCGATGTGAGTCCATTCTCATTGAACGTAGATGAGCCAGGACTTTACCAGATCTTCACTGTTGATGATCAAGTGTGTTCATCATTCATAGGTCCACTTTTCCAAGTTACTCAAAGTCCAACTCCCACTGCTACACTCATCGAGGATGTTCAGATCTGCCCCGGAGGATCGGCCAACGTTCCCGTATTACTCAGTGATAACGAAACTTATGACCTCACCTATGCGCTGAACGGAACGGTCCAAGAGAGCATCACGGTGACTGGTCCAGAGGCTCAGCTCTTGATCGATGAGGCGGGCTTTGTTTCCTTGGTCTCGCTGAGCCAAGGTACTTGCCAAGGCGTGGTCTTCGGCTTCATCGATGTGACAGAGGCGGCTCTTCCTGAGGCCAGCTTGAATGGGGACATCGCCTTTTGTGAAGGCGATGTAGGAACCGTTCAATTGGATCTGATAGGGCAGGGACCTTGGACCCTGGAATACAGTATCAATAATGGGACAGCCCTTCAAGAAACTGCCCTAGCCTCTCCTGCTCTTATCCAAGTTAATGAACCAGGAACCTTCCAACTTATTGGAATAGCTGATGCGAATTGCTCTGCCCCGATAGCTGATGAGATCAGCCTGACCCAGAACAGCCTTCCATTAGCCACGCTATCCGGAGATGCGGTCATCTGTCAAGGCACTGATACCGATATTCAGATCGACTTTGTAGGCACACCTCCTTTCTCCGCTTCCATCACACTGGATGGCCTTCCCTTCAGTACCTTCAATGCCGTATCAGGGGATACGACCATAACAGTCTCTGAAGCTGGACTCTATTCCATCGCATTGGTCACTGACGCAGATTGTCAGAACTCTGGGGCTGGCACCGCCCTGATCGGATTCATCGAAGCCCCTCAATTAGATCTCCCCTTGGACACCTCTTTGTGCATTGGAGAAAGTATCACAGTGACCGTTTCAGCCGAAGGAGGGGCTGGAGGCCCTTATGGATTCACCTGGGTTGATGGAGGTGATTTGATTCAAGGAGCGAGCATCACCTTGACGCCTAGTCAGACCCAGAGCCTTGAATTAATATACACAGATGCCTGTGCCTTCCCCTATTCCCAATTCATCGCCATCAATGTCTTCCAGAACCCGGTGGTGGAACTGGGCAACGGCTCCTCTGTCCTCTGTGGACAGACGGAAGTCCTCCTCGACACAGAACCAACTCTGTCTCAAGTTGGAGAGGATTGTACCTGGATCATCGGATTGGACACCATTCAAGGGTGTCAGGCACTCACCTATGTATTCACCGATACCGGGATCTATGACGTGTCCCTCTCCGTGACCACACAACAAGGATGCGGCAGTGAAACAGAGTATCCAGGACTCATTACCATCAATGGTGCACCTCTGGCTGATTTCACTTATTCTCCCTTTGAACCTACCAGCATCGAGAACATCGTGACATTTATCGATCTATCGCAGAATGCCGTAGCCTACGAATGGTATCTGGATAGCATCCTCTTCTCTCAGAATGCCAGCCCATCCCTCTTCTTCCCAGAACAGGAGACCACTGAGTTCTGGAATGTCTGTCAAGTGGTCACGACAGAGGAAGGGTGTACAGATACCCTTTGCCAGTCAATCAAAGTCCAAGGTGAATTGGCAGTCTTCGTGCCAGATGCTTTCACTCCGGACAATGACCGTGTCAATGATTATTTCTATCCGCGTATCACGGGTGCCAGTGAGGAGGAGTACCTCTTCCAGATCTATGACCGCATGGGTAGCCTGGTCTGGGAGACTGCTGAACTCAATGGAAAGTGGTCAGGAGAGGGAGCCAATGGCTCGGACTACTTCACTCGAGATGGCGTCTACACCTGGCGCATGGAGGTGAAACTGAAGAATTCAGTGGATAAACGCCTTTTTCAAGGAATGGTCACTATAGTGCGTTAAACTTGCACTGTGAAAGAAAGAAGAGATGCCTTGATATGGCATGGTCACCGCGGATGCCGCGGCCTTAAACCTGAGAACAGTATTCCAGCCTTTATCCATGCAATGGAGCTCGGCATGGATGCACTGGAGATGGATGTGGTCATCAGTGCCGATCTCCAGGTGGTAGTGGCACACGAACCTTTCATGCCTCATGATATTTGCAAGAAACCTGATGGAAGTGACATCACTGAAGCAGAAGAGAAGGGCCTGAACCTCTATCAGATGGATTATCAGATGATCCGCAACTTTGACTGTGGATGTCCTCATCCTCGCTTTCCCGAGCAAGAAACGGAGGTTATCCACCGTCCATTGCTCTCCGAAGTCTTCCAAGAGATAGAGGCAAGATGGAAATTCACAGACTCCACTCCCATTCTCTATACCATCGAACTGAAGAGCGCTCCTGACTTCGATAACTTATACCACCCACCGCCTGATGTATTCGTTTCCATTGTCTTGGCTGTGATCAGGCAAGCGGATACCTTGGGCCGATGCATCCTTCAATCCTTTGATAAGCGCATCTTGAAGGCCATCCATGAGCAAGAACCTACAGTGCAGATCTCTTTGCTATTGGACAAAGCCTTCAACTTGGAAAGAGAGATCGAGACCCTGGGCTTCCTTCCTAACTTCCTAGGACCTCAGTTCAACATGGTAACGCCTGACCTCATCAGACTTTGCCATGAAAAGGGAATTCTAGTCGTACCATGGACCGTGAATGAAGTGAGCGATATGCAGTGGTTGGCTGACATCGGGGTGGACGGCATCATCACCGACTATCCAGACAGGAAGGCCTTCGTGAATAATTCCTGATTCCTTATGAATAAGGCCTTAGCCTGATTCCTACTTTTATGGCATGAGTTACCTGGACGAACTAAACGACAGCCAGCGGCAAGCTGTGCAGCACACTCAAGGCCCTTCTATGGTCATTGCTGGTGCAGGTTCTGGAAAGACCAGGGTCCTCACCTATCGCATCGCCCATCTGGTCAAAACAGGGGTGGACCCTTTCACAATTCTTGCCCTCACATTCACCAACAAAGCGGCCAAGGAGATGAAAGGTCGTATCGCCTCTGTCGTGGGTTATGGGGAGGCCCGCAACATCTGGATGGGAACCTTTCACAGTGTCTTTGCTCGCATCCTCCGTTCTGAGGCTTCGAAGCTCGGTTATCCGTCCAACTTCACCATCTATGACACCCAAGACTCCAAGAGCCTTCTAAAAAGCGTCATCAAGGAGATGGGCCTCGATGAGAAGATCTATAAACCAGGAGTGGTCTATAGCCGCATCTCCAGCGCAAAGAACAACCTCATCTCACCGCGTGAATACATGTCGAATCAGGATGTGATGATAAGTGATGAGGCCTCAGGCAAGCCGAGGCTAGGCGAGGTCTATATGAACTATGCAGACCGGTGTTTCAAAGCTGGCGCTATGGATTTCGATGACCTCCTCTTCAAGACCAATGTGCTCTTCAGGGATCATCCCCAAGCCCTTCACGCCTATCAGCATAAGTTCAAGTACCTCTTGGTAGACGAGTATCAGGACACGAATTATGCCCAGTACCTCATCGTGAGGAAATTGGCTGCGGTTCATGAAAACCTCTGTGTGGTGGGAGATGACGCCCAGAGCATCTATTCCTTCCGGGGGGCCAATATCCAGAACATACTGAATTTCAAGCGGGACTATCCGGACTATGTCCTCTTCAAATTGGAGCAGAACTACCGCTCCACCCAGACCATCGTTGAGGCCGCGAACAGTATCATCAGCAAGAATAAAGATCAGATCAAGAAAAAGGTCTGGACCGATAACGCCCAAGGAGAGTCCATTGAACTCTTGAGAGCCAATACGGACAATGAGGAAGGCCGTATGGTGGCCCAAAACATCTTCGAGACAAAAATGCGGGAGCAACTCAAGGAGAGTCAGTTCGCCATCCTGTACCGCACCAATGCTCAGTCTCGAAGTATGGAAGAGGCCCTAAGGAAGATGAACATACCCTATAAGATCTTCGGGGGGCTCTCGTTCTATCAGCGCAAGGAGATAAAGGACCTTTTGGCCTATTTCAGACTTATCTGCAATCCGAAAGATGAAGAGGCGCTGAAGCGGGTCATCAACTACCCGACCCGAGGCATCGGACAGACCACCATAGATAAGATTGTCCTGACAGCCAGAGAGCGAGGCACATCGCTCTGGGAAGTTATATTGGACCCTATTCAAAGTGCTCTCCAAGTGAATAAGGGGACGGCCTCTAAAATCAAGGAATTCGTCACCTTCATTGAGCGTTTTCATCATTCTCTGGGCATCACCGGCTCGTATGACATGGCCTATGAAGTCGCTCAGACCACTGGTATCCTGAAGGACCTCTACAACGATAAATCACCTGAAGGAGTGGCCCGCTACGAGAACATCCAGGAACTCCTCAACGGGGTCAAGGATTTCTCGGAACAGAGGCGAGCGGATGGGGGCGATGACCGTTTGGATGAGTTCCTCATGGATGTAGCCCTCTTGACGGATGCCGATGAGACGGATGAGAATGAGGACTACGTAAGCTTGATGACCATCCATGCAGCCAAAGGATTGGAGTTTCCTTATGTCTATATCGTTGGATTAGAGGAAAATCTCTTCCCTTCCCAGCTCAGTTTGAGCAGTCGAACTGATCTGGAAGAAGAAAGGAGATTGTTCTATGTGGCCATGACCCGTGCAGAGCGCAGAGCGACTATCAGCATGGCAAACACTCGCTATCGCTGGGGAAATCTCACCTATTGCGAACCGAGCCGCTTCATAGATGAGATCGATAAGGCGTATGTGAAATTCCCTCCTAACTGGAATGGACAGGTCTCAGACATGTCCGATCTGGGTTTTGGAGGTGGAATGGAGGGTTGGTCAAGCTTCAATCGCCAGAGCGGAGGAGCGGGATCTGAAGGGCTGAACTTCGTTAAGAAGCAGGATACCGCCCCCGTACGCATACCCATCCACGTGCCGAGGAATTTCAAGAAACTGAACAATACCAACGATAATGGAGACTATGGTCCCGTGGAGGAGGTGGAAGTGGGAATGGATGTAGAGCATCCCAGATTCGGAAAAGGGAAAGTGGTGAAACTGGAAGGAGGCAGTCCGGACACCAAGGCCACTATATTCTTCCCAGGCAGTGGGAAAAAAGTGCTCTTATTGAAATTTGCGAAGTTGAAGGTTCTTCCTAGCACCGCCTGATGATTTTGATACCTTTGTTACATAACATTAGTCCTAACGGCATCCCCGACCTTGAAAGAGAGGACTTCATAATCACAAGTCAATTTGGAATACAATACAGCGCGGCCTGACCTCCAATTACCGGAGTATGGACGCAACGTCAAGAAGATGGTGAACTTTGCTCTCACCGTTGAGGATAAAGAAGAGCGTCAGAAAGTAGTGGCGGCCATCATTCAGGTCATGGGCCAGCTCAACCCTCATCTCAGGGACGTTGACGACTATAACCACAAGTTATGGGACCACATCTTCATCATGTCCGATTTCAAGTTGGACGTGGAATCCCCTTATCCTATCCCTACCAAGGAAACCTTCGAGACCAAGCCCAACTCCATATCCTATCCCAAGGGAAATATCCGATATGGACATTATGGTGAGTCCATCCAGGACCTCATCGATGCAATCCCTGCAAAGACCGATCCTGAGGAGCGAAAAGCCTTGACCCAATGTGTGGCCAATCTCATGAAACGTTTCTATCTCACTTGGAACAGGGACAGCGTAGAGGATCAGACCATTCTGAATCAGATGAACGAAATTTCTGGCGGCAAACTGGAACTAAAGTTGGAGGATCTGGCCCTTAAGAATAGCTCCGAGCTACAGGTGAAAGGAGTAAGACCTACTGAAGCACAGTCCAACCGACCTGCCAAGAAAGGAGGGCGTTTCCAAAAAAATCACCGTAAGAAGAGAAATTGATGAGTTCGTTCAGGGTACAAGGCGGTCACAAGCTCAAAGGGGAAATCACGCCTCAAGGAGCTAAGAATGAAGTCCTTCAAATTCTTTCAGCGGTTCTCCTCACTCCTGAGGAAGTAATTGTTCACAACATCCCTGACATCGTGGATGTGAACAAACTGATTGAACTGCTCGCTGATCTGGGAGTGACCGTCAAGAGACTTGGTGCAGGGTCATGCAGCTTTAAAGCTGATCATGTCAATATCGAGTACTTACTGAGCGAGGAATTCAAGCTGAAAGGAGGTGCCCTTCGCGGTTCTATCATGATTGTGGGGCCTTTGTTGGCACGTTTTGGCAAGGGCTACATTCCCAAACCAGGCGGAGATAAGATCGGAAGAAGACGATTGGACACACATTTCATTGGCTTCCAACGCCTCGGGGCCACCTTCACCTATGAACGTCAAGAGCACTTCTATAAAGTAGAGGCTAAGCGCCTGAAGGGTACCTACATGCTATTAGACGAGGCTTCTGTGACCGGCACGGCCAATATCATCATGGCGGCTGTATTAGCGGAAGGCAGGACTACCGTCTACAATGCCGCCTGTGAACCATATATACAGCAATTGTGCAAGATGCTCAATAGCATGGGAGCAAAGATCTCAGGAGTAGGATCCAACCTCTTACTTATCGATGGCGTAGATAGCCTGGGTGGATGTGTGCATACCTGTCTCCCTGATATGATCGAGATCGGTTCCTTTATAGGCCTAGCTGCCATGACGGGAAGTGAGATCACCATCAAGAATGTACATTATAACGAACTCGGTCAGATACCGAACATCTTTCGCAGGTTGGGTATCAAAATGGAACTGAAAGGAGATGATCTATTCATTCCTTCACAGGATCGTTATGAGATTGATACTTTCATAGATGGCTCCATACTGACAGTTGCAGATGCTCCATGGCCGGGTTTCACTCCTGACCTTTTGAGTATTGTGCTAGTCACCGCCATCCAAGCCAGAGGCTCTGTACTCATCCATCAAAAGATGTTCGAGAGCCGACTTTTCTTCGTGGACAAATTGATAGACATGGGGGCGAAGATCATCTTGTGTGATCCGCATAGAGCTACTGTGATCGGATTGGACAAACAGAGCATGTTACGCGGTATCAAGATGACTTCTCCTGATATCAGGGCGGGGGTCTCCTTGCTCATCGCTGCCCTGAGTGCACAAGGAGAGAGCGTCATCGACAACGTGAATCAGATCGACCGAGGGTATCAGAACATCGATACCAGGCTCAAGGCCATTGGCGCTCAATTGGAGCGCATCGACTGAGCGAAAAGGCCTTCGGTGATACCTGCCCCATGTATTCCACCTCTTTGCTACCTGTCTAGAATAAGGTGATTGAAAACCATTTCAAAAGACTACCGTATACTGTACTTTCTCATTGCTCTAGCCTAAATGGATCTCCTTAAAAAAATCAAGAAAAAACTTCGTGGCCCAGATGGGAATGCGGACTTCTCCGAAATCCTCAAGGGAGGATCGGTGGCCTTGATCTACAGGGTGATGTCCATGGTCCTTAGCTACGGCCTCATGGTCTATATCTCAAGGGAATTAGGAGAAGATGGTATTGGAATCTATAATCTCTGTCTGGCCATTTCCGGCATCTTGGTCATGGTGGCCTCCTTAGGATTCAATACCTCCATCATCCGATTCACCTCTCAGTACACCGAACTCGGAAAACCTAAGCTCGTACTTGCTGTCTTCAAGGGCATACAGAAATTGACCTTACCCTTGAGCGCCCTTATAGGTTTGGCCTTCATCATCGGTTCGGATTATCTGGCTGATTCCATCTATCACGACCCTGAACTCAGTCTGCCATTCAAGATTATCGGAGCGATTCTTCCTTTGAGCGTGATGGGCACTATAAATGTGGAATTCATCCGTGGATTGAAGGAGGTCCATATCTCAGAGCTCTTTCGCAACCTCGTTATTCAATTCATCAATCTAGTAGGCTTTGCAACAGCAATCTACTTAGGCATCAGGACTATCTATGCTGTGGACGTCTACGCCCTTGGCATAGCGGTTGCAGCCATTTATACGACCTACTACATCTGGAGATTCTTTCACAGGACCAAGGCCGGGCGTGAGTCCTCACCTAAGGAGGCCTTCTCCATGAAAGAGCACCTGTATATCTCCTTCCCCATGATACTCACGTCCTTCATCCAACTGCTCAACGGGAGGGTGGATACCATCATGCTAGGATTCTATACCGACATATCAGCCGTTGGGGTCTTCAGTGTGGCCTTGAAGATCAGTGTCATCACCAATTTCATGATCGCTTCCTTGAAGACCATCGCCATGCCAAAGATATCCGAGCTTTTCTGGAAGCAGGACATGGTCAATTTGAAGACCGTTGTCAAGAAGAGCACGAATGTCATCATGCTGTTCAGTATTCCAATAAGCCTGATCCTTCTAGCCTTTCCAGAACTGATACTAAGCCTCGTAGATGACGGATTCCGAGCAGGGTCCAATACGTTGAGGATTTTGGCCTTCACGCAACTCCTTAACGCCACTTGCGGATTGGTGGGAGCCTTTATGAATATGACCGGCAATCAGTCCTATTTCACGAAATTAGTTCTTGTCGCCACAGTAGTCAATATCGGGTTGAATGCTCTATTCATTCCGATGTGGGGGATGGAAGGTGCTGCATGGGCCACGTTGATCAGCACAGGAATATGGAATATCGGTGGAGCACTTTTCATCTATAGGAAATACGGCATCTCTACCTTCCTATCAATCAAATAAATCCCTCTACTAGTTCCAGATTTCAGTCAATGGACGCCCGATAAGAGCACTCAATTCAGCGATATCATCACTATAAAAAGACATCAGTTTTGACCGTTGTTCTGCACTGAGTCCTTCGCTCTTCTTCAGGTTCCTCCCTTTGGCCTCCTTACGTATCTTCTCCCTTCTATCCTTAGAGAAAACTAATCGAAAAAGGGGCCTGACGAGCCTTTTTAGAAAAGTCTCTTGTGTGATGAAACGCTGCAGAGTTTCGTTCTTGGGTGTACCAGATGCATTATGAGTCTTGGCTAGATCAAGATTGATATTCGGATTCACGTCAATGAATTCGAACACCTCCTTCATGAAGACATCCGGTGCTCTCCTAAAGTCCTCATAGAACAGGACTTTCACCTCTTTGAAAGCTCCTAGATAGGCCTCCACTTGTTTCGCATAGAGCCCCATCAACCTGTGCTGCCACATGAAATCCCACCCTTCTTTGAAACGCTTTTCTTCGCTATCCAAGACTTCCTCGAAGGTGCCTTTCTCATGGAGGTCCTTGGCGAAATGAAGATAGGAACTGTAGCATCTATCCACAGGATGTCGCAGTACCATCAGAATCTTGACATCATCCCCTAAGGTCTCTTTGATTCTAGGGATGGCCAGCTCATGATGAAAGAGGTATCCCGTTCCTACTTCCCCTGTGACCATTGCCTCTATTCCAGCATACTCTTCCTCATAGACCTCCTTGTTCAAAATGTATTCATCTCTCCTTCGCTGTAATGGATATGAGAGATGGTTGTTCCGATAAATGTCCTTTAAGAAATAGAAAGTCTCCTTCCTTGGGATGCAGATATCAGGATGCTGCTTGAGGTACTTCTCTATAGAAGTAGTTCCTGCCTTAGCGGTTCCTACGAAAAGGAATGAAGGTAATGTCACGTCTGTTCTGATGCTCATTTCAACCAAGATGACAGATCTCTTTCAATGAGCTTTTGCAGAAATAAGATGTCCGATTCGAAATATCTTACGAGGTCCTCACGTACGCCTGCATCCATCGATTCTTTGACCAGCAATTTTCCCATCATGGCATCTCTCTTATCAAGCAATCTATGTTTTTGAGCTTCAGGAAGCAAGTTCACCATGGACTTGAGCACCTTGTTCTTTCGCAGGACGTTAACCAAGAAACGGCTCTTAGGGATGCCTGAAGGATTAGCTTGGACTTCATTCACTTCCTCCATTGGCTCAATCCCAAGGAAATCAGTGACCTCCTTCATGAAGCTGACCGGCTCGCGCATATCCTCGGTTAGTAGGATCTTGCAATGTGGAAAGGCCTCTATATAAGCCTTGACCTGATCCGGGTAGGAACTATATCCCAAGTAATCAAAGCCCCATCTCCTCTCCTTCCTTGCCTCGATGTTCTCTACTTTGATCGCCTCCTCGAACGGCAGCGTCTCGAAGCCATTTCTCACCAGATAGGTGTAGTGTGAATATGCTCGCTGCACAGGATTCCGCAGAAGAATGATGACCTTGACCTCCTTGAGTTTTTCACCATAAAGCTTGGCCATATGGGAAATACTTTCCTCGAACTTGTAGAGGTAGGCCGTAGAAGCGTCCACTGCAAGAGCTTCAGAAGGACAATCCTTGTAGAGTGAAAGGTAGTCCTCAGTTCTCCAGATATGCCTGCTCTTGGAGTCTTCATCTAGACCCATAGGTTCCTTTCCTTGAAAGCAGAAATAGAAAGGTTCCTTCTGTGAAGGCGGAAAATAGATGCTCTTATGATTAGAGAGCATCCTATAGAGACTGGTCGTTCCGCTTTTCGCAGCGCCAACGATCATCACATCAGGCAAGCAGATGTCCACATTCATCACTGAAACCTTCATGTCGCAATATTAACCTCTATTCTTTTCGGATAAATCAAAGTGGCCGCTAATCCTCACAGTTTAATGTTCAAACAAGCTGAATCCTCATTTGTCCACTGTCGTTAGTTACCCTAGCTTTACTCTCGGTTCAAAATGAACCAAGATTCAGTGGAGGGTTGACGGATGGTTCAGCCTGAACACCTCTGGAATGGAGTACATCTAGAAAAATAAGACATGAAGATTTTCAACCTTATACGACTGAACGCGTCAGCTTACAAGGTAACTTTCGACAAGGCCGTCTTGTACTATATCTTCCTGTTCTTCAACTTCTTGGTAGGATTCAGGGTGCTTCTGGAAACGATTTTCCAGGTTATAGATTTGGCTCTCGAAGCTATCTATCTGGGGGTGATCTTCCTTTATCTCGGATATCGCGTTTCTAAGCGGATCTTCACAAGTAATTTCCGACTGAATCCCTTCGAACTCCTACTTTCTATGTTGTTTCTACTTCCCTTCCTAGGGGGCTTCTCGGCCTATCTCGAATGGGGGCAGCCTCTATTGTATGGAATTGGAACCTTTCGTGATTTCTACTTGATCTTCGGGGCCCTGATTGTCTATAACATGCTGAGAAATAAGGAGATCGACATCTCACTTGTTGAGCAGGCTTGGGTAAGTGTAGCCTGGTTCAATATGATTCTTTTCTATGGTATGACTTTTCTTGTGGATCCCTCTCAATTCCAGGAGACAGGGGCAGCAGGTGCGAATGAACTGAAAGGGGGTGATGTATACTTCCGTTTCAATATGTCTTACATGTTCTTTGGATCCATTTACTATGCTATCAAAGCTATAATGAAGCGTAAGAGTATTTACCTGCTCTATGCTGCGTTGTTCTTGATCTATATTGTCTTCTTTAGATTAGATAGGACGACCATCCTTGTGTCTGTGGGAGCCATTGGGGCCTTCTTCCTTTTCAGGATGAGTTTGAAATCCAAGGTGTTGAATCTCTTGAAATTCGGTATTCCTGCCATTCTCCTGATTGTACTGACGTTGATGCTCTTTCCCGAAGAGTATACGAAGTATTATGTGATGTTCTCCGATATCTTCACCACTGTCTCCAGCGTTGATAACACAACTTCCGAGCAGTCCATTCGACTGACTGAATTGAATATTGCATTGGAGTACATTGAAAAGAATCCATGGATTGGAAGCGGCAAAGTCAGTGGTCAATGGGTGGAAGGTGGATTCCAGCATTTCCTAGGCTTCTTCTTCATCTCGGATATTGGAATAGCAGGACAAGTCTTTGTCTATGGATTTATCGGGTTGATTGTTCTGTACTCCCAATTCCTCTTCGCACTGTTCTTTGGACTCAAAATAGGCCCATTGAAAAAGAACGTCTTCCTTATGACTTGTCAATTCTTCCTCCTGGCTCTGTTCGTAGATTCATTCTCCAATGGCTACCTTAGCATGTATGCCGCTCACTCTATAAATGCCATTATGGTCATTTATTATTTCTACGAGCAGGATAAAATTGTTCGAGTAAAGAATCACATCGAGGATTACAACGCAAAAGCCATAGGATGACCCTTAAAGAATCTCCTCTTACTCTTATCGCTATTGGTCTGATAATCATCCTTAAGGCCTGTACCCAGACTTCAGGTGTAACGGCTAGTGAAGAGCCGGAATCACAAGGCACTGAACCCACTGAGGCTGTCATCAGACCCACATCAGATTCAGACCCTTCTGCTGGCTTGACGTTGAAATTGATGAATGGGACTGGAACACTGATAAACAAGTGGTTATACGGCTACAATACGGCCAACCTCTTCCTTAACCTGTCAGATGAGGAAAAAGGCGTCAAATTGATCAAGGATATACATCCCAATATCTTACGATTCCCTGGTGGTACGTCTGCAAATTTCTACCACTTCAATGGTCCTGGTTATGGATTGAAAATCTCTGATGCTGAAACAGTAGCTGGCTTCAATGCATATAAGAACACGAAAAGCAGTGCACAGAAGGAGTTGGAAGATGTCGAGCGCGGAAAGCTCTCCCAGAACTATGCCCAAGATATGGTGAACCTCTGCAGATCTACTGGATCAGCGCTGGTCCTAGTTACGAATCACTTTACAGGAAGCGATGAAGAGAATCTGGCCATGGTCGAGTTCTTCTCTAAGTCAGGTACACCCATTGCAGGTGTAGAACTGGGAAATGAGTACTACCTGAAAACCTACTCAGATAAATTTCCACGTGTCCAAGACTACATCAAGGCGGTGAAGCCTATAGCATTGAAGTTGAAAAAGCGCTACCCAGAAATCCCCCTTGCAGTCGTAGCTGCTCCCAATGATGAAATGAAGAGCATGAATACGAAACGAGCTGAAGAGACTGCGGCTTGGAATCTCACCTTGGCCAAAGAAGACTTCTACGATGGCTATGTTGTTCATAATTATGCCAGGAGCAAGAATTGTGATCAGATGGCCATGCTTCCCCAAAGGGCTGATTGCTACATCACGCACAACTTGGAATTGGTCCAGTCCACATTACCATCAGGGATAGAGGCCTATGATGAAATCTTCAGTCCAAGAAAAATGTGGCTCACCGAATGGAATGTGAAAGAAGTTTTCGAAGGTTTGGGGAACACCATGCTCCAAGCCTTTTACATGGCCGAGCATCTCATGATGCTCACGGATCAGGATGAGGTTCATTTGGCCACCTATCATAACCTATTGGCCTCTGGTGGCGGCTTCAACATCATTGCAACCAATGGCAAAGGGGACTTCTATGGAAACGCAGCCTACCATAGCGCCAAATTGTTGAATCCTCTCTTCAATGGTGACGTGAGCCATCTGGCCTTGAATACCATTCAGAAAGGAGACAATAGACTCTTGACAACAAAGGCCTTCCAAAGCTCGTCTGAGCGATTTCTGGTGGTCATCAACCAAAGTCCCGTGCAAGAAATTATCAGTCTAAAGGAAGATAAGATAGAAAACCTTAAAGCAGAAATGAGTGGTTTCAGCGCTGAATCACCGCTTTATGATTATGGCCAGATCAACGTGTTCAATGGCTCATGTTCGGACTTGAGCCATATCGTGATCCCAGCCTTTTCAATCAACCTCATCAGGCTTCCGCAGCAGTAGTATGAAGAAGAAACCTGATTTCTTCGTGATCGGTGTAGTGAAGGGAGGCTCTACTTCCCTTTATCATTATCTGGATCAACATCCTGAGGTTTACCTGCCCCCAATCAAGGAGACCAACCACTTCGCAAAAGCCGATATCCATCCTGAGGATTTCCTTCCCGAATATGCTCTGGATGTGAAACTGGATCTGGATGCCTACATCAAGAAAGGCATGCCTGAGAAAATCCATATCGCCCATGTGAACTCGGACGAGCACTATTTCGCCCTCTATGACAAAGTCGAAGGAGAGAAAACCCTGGGCGATGTAAGCAATTCCTACATGGTCTGTCCGAGCTCAGCCCAAGCCATCCACGACTTCAACCCTGATTCCAAGCTCATCGTCATTCTCAGGAATCCTATTGGCCGTGCTTGGTCCCAGTACCTTATGAACCTCCGAGAAGCCAAGACTCAGGAGAAAGACTTCATCAGCGAGCTCGAACGAGATGCCGAGAAGAGCCCTTCAGGTTGGGGCGTGAATCATCAGTACTTGGAATTGGGGAATTATGGAAGGCAGTTGGAAAGGTATCTCCAATTGTTCCCAAGAGAGCAGTTGAAGGTCATCTTCTACGAGGAGTATAGGGACCGTCCCTTAGATATCCTTAAAGACATCTGTCACTTTCTGGAGGTAGATGAGACCTTCCAATTCGATGTCAGCTCGAAGAAGAATACCGCCAGTCTTCCACGGTCTGCTTCGTTGAATGCGCTCCTGGTCAAGACCGGTGTGATTAAGACCCTGAAAGGAATGGTGCCGAAACAATTACGGGGAAGTTTGGCCAAAGTGCTGTATTCGGACAAGGACCTGCCATCCATCGCAGCTGAAGAGAAGGCCTACTTGGTCCGTTATTACGCTTCAGAAGTCAGGCTTCTTTCCTCCCTTATAGAAGTTGATGCATCTAACTATTGGCCTCAGTTCAAATGATCGGGCCTCTCTTCATAGTAGGTAACTCGCGCAGCGGTACCACCATGATGATGCGCATCATGGACCGCCATCCTCAGGTTCATAGCATCAATGAACCTCATTTCTTTGAAACCATGTGGTCACCCTCTGACCAGGGTAAGACTATTTCGAAGGCAGATGCAAAGGATCTCTATACCAAACTATTCACTAGACAAAGGGCTGGTTTCTTCGAGAGTGTAGAGGAACATGGACACCTTTATTCCAAAGAAATTGAAGCGCTACTGGACACGTGGCCCAGCGATCGACCATTGACCCGAATTCAGATCTACGGCTCCTTTTTGGACTATGAACCCCATACACATAGCAAGGAGAAGACCTGTGAGAAGACTCCACAGAATGTTTTCTACATCAAAGAGATTCTGGAATCTTTTCCTGAAGCGAGAATCCTCCACATGGTCAGAGATCCCCGGGCAACCATGCTCTCCCAAAAGAACAAATGGAAGCGCAAGGACCTAGGAGCAACGTTCATGACCAAGAAGGAAGTGCTGCGCTTACGAATGAACTATCATCCCATCACGATGAGTAAACTTTGGAATGCTGCGGTTCAAGCTGGGCTTCATTACTCAGTTGACCCGGCCGTCCTTGAAGTCCGATTCGAAGATCTTATCCAACATCCTCAGGATAAGGTTAGACTCATCTGCGAGCACTTTGGATTGGAATTCGATGAGACCATGTTGGAGATCGATCAAGCAGGGTCGTCCTTGGAGGCTGACAACACCGCGGATAAAGGAATTCGAAAGAAACCATCCCGCACGTGGAAAGAAAAAGGCTTGAGTGATGTGGAAGTGTGGCAGTGTCAGCGTATATGTCAAGACTATATGGCCAAGTTCAGTTACGCACCTGTGGATGTTCGTCCTAATTCTGTTGCCATTTTGGTGAGCTATCTGAGTTTTCCAGTGAAGCTATTCGGAGCTCTCCTTTTCAACCTAAATAGAATGCGCAGTATCGTTGACACCATCAAAAGAAGGATGTCATGAAAACCGTTCGCCTTTTCGGACTGGATTTCATCGATGATGTCGACCATCTATCCCTACTCAGAGATATTGCCGGAAATAAGGTAGATGAAGAAGGAACTCTTCCCCTTCTTATCACACCCAATGTAGATCAGATCGTAAAGCTCCACCGCGATGAGAATAAAGAGATCATGGTGGCCGCTAAGAAAGCACGGTATGTGCTGCCAGATGGTCAACCGCTGGTGTGGCTCAGTAAATGGAAGTATGGCAAAGGTGGACTGAGGAGTCGACTTACGGGTAGTGATCTCTTTCCTCTTCTATGGAGTGATATCAGATTGCGCGGAGAAAGAGTCCTGATGATCCTTCCGAGTGATGAGCTTGGTGGCCGGTTCGAAGCTGAATATCACCTTTGCAAAGCTTATGCCCCACCTTTTTTTACCTTGGACGATAGGCCAGCCTATGATGAAGTTTTGAAGGTCTGCCGCGAACTTCTATCTGATGGGACATATACTCATGTACTTATTGGATTAGGATTCCCAAAACAGGAGCGTCTTGCTTTGGATTTGATGTCAGAGTCTTCAACTGGCCACCCTCCTCTCTTCTATTTGTTAGGGGCCTCATTCGAATTCTATTTCGGGACCAAGTCCAGAGCGCCCCAATGGGTGCAGAAGATTGGCTTGGAGTTCCTTCATAGAATGCTAAGTGAACCTAGACGAATGATCAAGCGGTATCTATGGGATGACCTGGCTTTTCTTCCTTTGGCGTGGAAGGAATGGCGAAAGAAGGCCTGAATACTAATTCTTCAGATAAGGTCTGATATCCCTTCCAAGCATCCCGCTGAAGACCTTGGCACCGAGGATATTCATGTGACCACTATCCCTATAGTAAGTGTCAGGAAAGTCTGCCAAAGAATAGTCTAAGACCTTCAAGTTGGCATGATCCTTTTCCAGTCTCGCTAGGAAAGAAATGATTTCATCATAATTCACCAAGGCATCGATCTTACTCCAATTCTGAGGGGAATAGACCAAGAAGAACTGCCGGTTCGGATTCTCGCTCATCAAGGACTCCAATTTCGCAACGTTGCCCGAATCAGGGTGGAATGAGAACAGGGCCTCGAAGTATTCCAACCTTCTAGCATCGGAATTGTTAAACAGTGTAGGGTTGGATTTTTTCTTTTCCCTTAGATCCTGTTCCTCCTTGATCATCTCTTCACGCTTGGCCAGGTACCTTAAGAAAACCTGCTCCTTTGGAGGATAGAATACTCCGCCACAACTGATGAGTTCTTCAGTCTCCAATTTCGGTTTGAGGAAATCACGCGTGTAGTCCATATAAAGACCAAAATACCTTAGCCCTGGAACTCGGAAGTTCCAATCACATTTATCGTGTTCCTTCAACATCTCCCTGATATATGCATTCTCAATATGAGGCACATAATTACTAAGGTCCAGTTTGATGTGCTCGCTGTAAAGGAAGGTGTGATGATCGAAATCCAAGATAACTGGAGTATCCTTATCCTTATCCAATTCTATCTGCATCAAGGGATAGATGCTATTGAACAGGGAGCCTGACATCCCATAGTTATAGACGTTCGGAGCGATGGAGTCACAGTAGTAGCCTCTGCGTGCCACGGAACTCCCGAAGATCGGAATCTCTTCCTCAAAGTTCCCAACGATGATGCGATCTATTTTACGCGTATTGGAGAAATGCCTCTGATTAGGTATGGCGTAATACTGGAAGAAAGAGTCAACAATAAGTGCAACCACT
Organism: Bacteroidota bacterium; assembly: GCA_027621335.1. Taxonomy (GTDB): domain Bacteria; phylum Bacteroidota; class Bacteroidia; order Flavobacteriales_D; family JABDKJ01; genus JABDLZ01. The sequence continues at coordinate 295 of JAQCAN010000001.1, read as the reverse complement.
ATGGCCAGTATCCCGACCCCGAAGGTCATCCTATAGATGGTCCACTTAGTTATCCTCATCAGAATTGGAAATAGATGAAATTCTCTCGATAGTCTTGTCCAAAGATCATGATAACAAATAGAATAGTTACGATATAGAGCCAGTTATACTTGAACTTCAACTCCTTATTGAGGAATACGGTATAGACGAGAAGATGTGTGACAAAGACAGAAACCAGCAACTCGAAGCGATAGGCTAGAAGTACCTCTCCTACTGTCAATCTGAAGTCAATGAAGATCCTCGTGATGATCGTCCA
>JAQCAN010000167.1 GCA_027621335.1 Bacteroidota bacterium | reverse complement strand
CAGGATGAATCCTGAGGCAGCCGATGTGCTTGCTGAGGCTGTCTTGTGATCTGCGTATGCTTCGCCCCCATCAGCCTTGAAGGTCGCTCACAGCCCGATATATACCTACGAACATCTTCCGCATGGGCATCGTTTCCCGATGGAGAAATACGACCTTCTCCCAAAGCAATTGCTTTTAGAAGGTACGTGCTTGGAAGAGGATTTCTTCATTCCTTCATTGCTCAGCGAGGAAGAAATCCTGCGCACACATCATGAAGGCTATTGGAACAAGCTCAAACTCGGCCAACTCACTCAGAAGGAGATCCGGGCCATGGGTTTCCCGTTCCACCCAATCTTGGTCGAAAGGGGTCGATATATCGCCAAGGGCACTTTGGAATGTGCTTATCATGCGTTCAGAGAAGGGGTTGCATTGAATATCGCTGGCGGCACTCACCATTCCTTCCGGGAACGGGGTGAAGGGTTCTGCTTGTTCAACGACATCGCCATAGCCTCCACAGAACTGCTTTATCATGAGCAGGTCAGTCAGATCCTGATTGTGGATCTGGATGTACATCAAGGAAACGGAACAGCCTCTATCTTCAGAGAGGAACCAAGGGTTTTCACCTTCAGCATGCACGGAGGGCACAATTACCCTTTGAATAAGGAGGAATCTGACCTAGATATCCCTTTGCCTGATGGGATGGAAGATGAAGATTACTTGGAAATTCTCAAGGAGACGCTCCCCGATCTGATTTCGAGAGTATCCCCTGATATCATATTCTACCTCAGCGGTGTGGATGTTTTGGCCTCTGATAAACTTGGCCGACTGGGAATGAGCATAGAAGGGTGCAAAGAACGTGACCAATTCGTCTTTAAAAGCGCCAAAGCAGCATCTATTCCTGTAGTGGTCAGCATGGGAGGAGGCTATTCCACTCACATCAAGGATATCATTGAAGCGCATGCGAATACCTTCAGGATGGCCAAGTCCATCTATTTTTAGCCATTGAACAGCTATGGGCGGTCCTGCTTTGTCTTTGAGGCACACGCAAGACCATGAAAATCTATAGACTAGAGCGGGAGACTATCCTCCCCATTCCAATTGAACAGGCATGGGATTTCTTCTCTTCCCCCAAGAACTTGAAGTCCATCACACCTCCGTACATGGGTTTCGATATCCATTCAGACGTAGCGGATAAGATGTATCCAGGTCAAATCATTGTTTACACGGTCACTCCCTTGATGGGCATTCCTATGAAATGGGTGACGGAGATCAGCCATGTCATCGAAGGTGAACTCTTCGTGGATGAGCAACGGTTCGGTCCATATTCACTTTGGCACCATAAGCATTTCTTCAAGTCCGTCCCTGGGGGCACTCACATGGTGGACATCGTGGACTACAAGCTGCCATTTGGACTTCTTGGCCAGATCATGCATCCCATAATCGTCAAAGGAAAATTGGAAGAGATCTTCACCTATAGGACCGAGAAGATGAAAGAACTGTTTGGAGAAGCTCCGATTCAAAGGAGCCAGCCTAAGGCTGAGGCTGTAACGTTATAAAATCAAGAAAGAAGATGAGCAACATCGTATTGATAGGTGGTTCCTATGGCATCGGCAGAGCCATAGCTGAAGCGCAAGCAGCCAAAGGGCATGCAGTATGGGTCGCATCAAGAAGCATGGATGACCCTATCACTGGCGTGGACCATATTCATTTTGATGCTTTGAGTGAATCACCTGATTTCACTCACTTTCCAAGTGAAATAGACGCGTTGCTCTATTGCCCTGGCTCCATCAATCTAAGGCCTTTCGGGAGCTTGAAGGAAGACGCCTTCCGCAAGGACATGGAAATCAATTTCTTCAGCATGGTCAGGACGGTGCAAGGCCTTCTTTCACACGTCAAGAATGCTTCTTCACCAAGCATCGTCCTCTTCAGCACTGTGGCTGTTCAAACCGGACTGCCTTTCCACACGAGCATCGCTGCGGCCAAGGGAGCGGTAGAAGGATTCACGAGAGCCCTGGCGGCCGAGATGGCGCCCAAAGTAAGGGTGAACTGTATCGCTCCATCATTGACCGATACGCCCTTGGCCAGCAAGCTGACTGCCAATGAGAAATCAAAGGACGCGAGTGCCCAACGGCACCCTCTCAAGCGCATAGGAACAGCAGAGGATATTGCCAATGCAGCCGACTTCTTGATCAACGATACATCTTCCTGGATGACAGGACAGGTGTTGCACGTGGATGGAGGAATGGGATCTGTTCAGATCTGAATCTGAGGAGATAGAGTCCATTCGACTCCCGTTGAGAAGTCACGGTTGAAAGACTAATTTAGGAGCTTGAACACATTCCTGATGAAAAAGAGGATTCTAGTCCTTATCCTTATACTCTTGGTCCTAGCTCAATTCAAGCGCATCGACAAGACCAATCCAAGCATAACGCCTGAACAGGATTTTTTCTCGGTGGTGAATGCTCCTGATGCTATTCAAGTACAAATTCGCACCTCGTGCTATGACTGCCATTCCCTTGAGACCACATATCCTTGGTACAGCACAATCGCCCCATTGAGTTGGTGGTTGGCTGACCATGTCGAAGAAGGGCGATCGCATGTGAATTTCTCGACTTGGGGCGCCTTGAATGAAGAAAAGAGAGCACATACCTTAGAGGAGTGTGCAGAGGTCCTTGAGGAGAAGGAGATGCCGATGCTGCCTTATATGATAGCGCATCGCAAGGCGTGGATCGATGACGAGCAGCGTGCAGAGCTCAGTGCGTTCTTCACTTCTTTGGAGTAATGTTGTTTCCCTCAATCGATTAGACCCCTATGAAATCCGTTGCCTTACTAGCTCTTCTTGTCACATCCTTACATTCCATAGCCCAAGGACCGATGGTGACAGGCAAGTGGACGACCATTGATGAAAACACTGGAAAACCTCGCGCTGTGGTGGATATCTATGAGCGTGATGGCAAGTTCTATGGGAAGATCATCAAGACATTCCCGGAGCCGGGTGATGACCCTGATCCAGTCTGTGACAAATGCTCTGGATCGGATAAAGGAAAGCGCATCTTGGGGATGGAGATCATACGTGAGATGGAGCAGGATGGAGATGAATGGTCAGATGGGACCATCTTGGATGCAGAGCATGGGAAAACCTATGATTGCAAATTATGGGTGGAGGAAGGCAAGCTCAAGGTAAGAGGCTATGTAGCCTTCTTTTTCAGAACCCAGGTGTGGATTCCATATAAGCCTTGAATCAGAGTCGCAGCTTAAGCAACCTTCAGTTCTGAAATCTTTGATTTACCGAACTTGCCTTTCGCGTAAGACAAATCCACCTTCAGCTCTTTGATGGATTTATCGGAAGGCAGTTCGAACATGGCGTCATTAAGAATGGCTTCACAGATGGACCGCAGTCCTCTGGCTCCCAATTGATATTCCACGGCCTTTTCTACGATGAAATCCAAAGCTTCGTTATCAAAGGACAGAGTGATACCATCCATTTCGAAGAGCTTTTCGTACTGCTTGGTGATGGCATTCCTTGGCTCGGTGAGGATTCTTCTCAATGCCTCAGAATCCAACGCATCAAGATGCGAGATCAGTGGGAAACGGCCTAGCAATTCTGGAATCAATCCGAATTTCCTGACATCTTGAGGACTCACATATTTGAGGACATTGTCCTTCTCCCCTTGTCCTTCTTGAGCAGCCTTGAAACCCATAGCTGAAGAATTGAGTCTTCGAGTGATGATGCGTTGGATACCATCGAAAGCACCTCCTGCAATGAAGAGTATGTTCCTGGTATTCACTTTGATCATCTGCTTCTCAGGGTGTTTTCTTCCTCCATGAGGAGGAACATTGACATCTGTTCCTTCCAAGAGTTTGAGTAAGGCCTGCTGCACACCTTCACCTGAGACATCACGGGTGATGGAGGCGTTATCGCTCTTACGGGCGATTTTATCGATCTCATCGATGAACACGATACCACGTTCAGCTTTGGAAACATCGAAATCAGCCGATTGAAGCAATTTGGACAAAATGCTCTCCACGTCCTCACCGACATATCCAGCCTCAGTCAGGATGGTCGCATCGGCTATGGTGAAAGGTACATTGAGATAATCTGCTATAGTCTTAGCAATCAAGGTTTTACCTGTCCCCGTCTCTCCGATGAACATGATATTGGACTTCTCGATCTCCACATCATCCTTGCCCCTTTTCTGCAGCAAGCGCTTGTAGTGGTTATAAACGGAAACCGAGATGACCCTCTTCGCCTCGTCTTGACCTATGACGTACTTATCCAAGTGATTCTTGATCTCTTGAGGTTTATAGAGTCGGTAGCCGTCCTCCACATCCTTATGAGACGTATCACCTGCCCCATTCTGCTTGATGATGTCCTGAGCTTGGGCGACACAATTCTCACATATGTGCCCAGTCATTCCTGCGATAAGGATGTTCACATCCTTACGCTTTCTCCCACAGAAGGAACAGCTTATTTCTTCGTCCTTGGCCATTTCTTTAGTTAACCCTTTACTTAGAGCGATTCTCTTTTTATCAAGCTGTCGTGTTGCTCACCAGAACCTCATCGATCATGCCGTAGTCTTTCGCTTCCTGTGACGTCATCCAATAGTCCCTGTCACTGTTGTTGTAGACCTCATCGTAAGACTTTCCTGAGTGGTGCGAGATGATCTCGTAGAGCTCCTTCTTGAGCTTTATGATCTCTCGTGCCGTGATCTCAATATCTGATGCTTGCCCTTGTGCTCCACCAAGCGGCTGATGGATCATGACTCTGGAATGTTTGAGAGCCGTTCTTTTACCTGCTGCGCCAGCGCACAGTAATACGGCACCCATAGAGGCAGCCATCCCGGTGCATATGGTGGCCACATCCGGCTTGATGTACTGCATGGTATCATAGATACCGAGTCCAGCATAAACAGAGCCACCTGGCGAATTCAGGTAGATCTGGATGTCCTTGTTTGCATCAACTGACTCAAGATATAGAAGCTGAGCCTGGATGATGTTGGCTACCTGATCGTAGATCGCTGTACCTAAGAAGATGATGCGGTCCATCATCATTCTTGAAAATACGTCCATAGCCTGGATGTTCAATTGTCTTTCTTCTATGATCACCGGAGTCAATGAGGACTCTATATAATGATCCATCGCAATGCTGCTGATGCCTCTATGCTTGATCGCGTATTTCCTGAAATCTTTGCCGTCCATAATCTTGTATATATCGTGTTATAATGTCAGGGGAAAGATAGGTGAAGTGGGCCTCACTTCTCAGCCATTTCCTTGAATTTGTCAAAACTCACTTCTTTCACTTTCACCTTAGTCTTTTCCTTGAGGGCTTTCATCACGTGCTCCTCATAGAGATTATCGAAGATACGCTCCACTTCTTCCCTGTTCTGCATGATTCTCATCGCTGATTCCTGAAGCTCCTCGTCACCCGGTATCGGCATCCCATAGTTCTTGTAGTTCTGGGAGAGCAAATCCTTGACATGGTCCATGGCCTCGGTGAACTCCACTTTGATGGCCTCTTCAGTGATGATCTTGTTCTTGATCAATTGCCACTTGATACTATTCGAATACTCTTCATAGCTGGTTTCGATATCCATGGGGGTCATTTTGCCCTCATTGGTCATCTCTATCCATTTCTTAAGAAAGGTGTCTGGGAGAGAAAGCTTCAACTTCTTTGAGAAATATCTATTTGCATCCCTTTTGAAGAGCACGTCCGTGTCCTTGGCAAAATGGGTGTCCAATTCATTCTTGATGAAATCCCTAAGGGCTTTCTCACTCTTCTCGCCATC
>JAQCAN010000166.1 GCA_027621335.1 Bacteroidota bacterium | reverse complement strand
GCAGTGCCGAACTGTCTTAGCAATCCGTTTTAGGTTGGAGTCCAAGATTTCTAACCTTATCATGGCTTATGACCGCTAGCAATAGAAAATAGGACTTTGGTCTGTTTCTGTTCTGATTGAATAGAGGATTGAGTACATTGTACTAACATTCAATACGGAACCATGAAACAGGTGATTTTAGTTATACTAATGTTTGTCATGTCAAGTGCGGTTTATGCATCGACTGAGCCATTAGTTAGATTGGATAAACAGACGGTAAAGTCTATGGATGAGTCCGAGATGCAGGCTCGATATGAGATTTTGGAAGCGCGGATACTTTAAATGCAATCGATGGATCTTAAGTCCTTGGAACGTGCAGAGCGTAAAGAGGCAAAACAGGAGATGCGGTATATCCAAAAGGAGATGAAGGCCCTTGGTAATGGTGGCATCTATATTTCCACGACTGCTCTAGTTATCATTATCATCCTTCTTATCATTCTTTGATTGACCTCTCAAACAGGCGCAATATGATGGATTATCGGCCCAAGATCAAGTTTTAAATGCTCATAATTAGTAAATGAGAACTATGGATGGTATGGATATCGTAATGGTCATCGCCATTCTTCTCTTTGCTCGATTGGGAGGTCGATTGGTAAGCCGCTACATCGCGATGAAAAAGGAGAAACTCAAGGACAAGCAGGAAGAAGGAGAAGCTGAGGGAGAATGAGAGTGTGATGACTTGGTTGTCCGTCATGGAGTGCAATTCTTCATGAGAGGATCCTTTGTTGAACCTATTTGAGTTTGGTCATAGAATCTGCATACCATGACACGCAACCTATTTGTTATTATATCGCTTTTCTGTGGTCTTGCCGCCTGTGATTGCGATGAGAACACTCCTGAGGTGAAAGTGGTCCGTGTGGTCTCCACCATTGAGTTCCAGCTGGAGGACTGAAAACGAAGAAGACCAAGGGCTATCGGTAGGAATGAGTTAAGACGAATTACCGTCCACTACACGTAGCGACAAGTCCGGAAAATATCCTCATGTAGGAATGGATTCCGCCTAAGAGTGAGTCTCAATGTCCAGGGTAAGCACCTGGATAGCTGCAGTGGCATCCACCTTCACCATTTGGCCTTCAGCGTCCAAGGTGTCCATGAAATCGATGATGTCCTGCTTCTCTGTTGTGAGTTGCTCGATACGTTGTTTCAGATAGGAAGTATCTTCGCCAAAGCGCTCTGAACGGCTGGCGATTTGAAGGTTCAGGAATCTGATCTTCTCATTGATCAAAGAGCAAAGCACCTCTTTCGCCTCACTGGCTTTGTAAGTGTTATCGATCAGTTTCAATTCGCGGTCTTGCATGATTATGATTCAGTGTTTCACTGCAAAGATGAGGGAGGAAGTGTATATATTTGCATTAATGCTCATTAACACTAATATAACACTAGCTTATGGACTATACACTCAATCAGCTCCGTATCTTCCTGAAAGTCGTAGAATTCGAGAGCATCACCAAGGCAGCCGAAGCCCTACATCTGACCCAACCTGCCGTCTCCATCCAACTTAAGAACCTTCAAGGTCAATTCGATATCCCATTGGTCGAAGTTATTGGGAGAAAGCTTTTTGTCACCGAATTCGGACATGAATTGGCCGATTCGGTGCAACGTATCCTGGATGAGGTGGAAGACATCAAGAACAAAACACTCTCCCATAAGGGACTCTTGGTAGGAAGTCTGAAGTTTGCCTCCGCATCCACAGGTAAGTATGTCATGCCATACTTTTTGACGGATTTCGCAAAAAGGTACAATGGGGTCCAGCTCAACATGGACGTGACCAATAAATCCACCGTCCTCAAGCACCTAGAGCAGAACGATGTGGACTTCGCCTTGGTTTCTGTCCTTCCAACAGACATGAATATAGAGCGCATAGAGCTAATGCAGAACAAACTCTATATGATCCGTAAGAATGAGGGTGAGACCCTCGCCAAACCGATGAAGCCTAAGGCCATGGAGGACATCCAATTCCTATACAGGGAAAAGGGGTCGGCCACTCGCACTGCTATGGAGAGCTACATATCTAGCCACAAGGTGCCTTTGAACAAAACGATTTTACTTTCCTCCAATGAGGCGGTAAAACAAGCAGTTCTGGCAGGATTAGGCTATTCCTTGATGCCTTTGATCGGACTGAAGAATGAATTGACCAATAATGAGTTGGAGATCGTCCCTATGAAGGACTTGCCCATCATCACACATTGGAACATCATCTGGTTGAAGGATAAGAAGCTATCGCTCATCGCCAAGGCCTATCTCGCTTTTTTGGAAGAGAACAAGAAAGACATCATGAAGCGGAATTTCAATTGGTACGATAAATACTGATGTAGAGGAGCCTTTAGATTCCTTAAGTGCTGAGTTGACCTTTTGATCTGTTCTTCTGTCCTATGAACGCTATGACGCGACCCATCACCACGTTGACCTTTTTCCGTTATGCGGATTTGAGTGCGAAGCTTTGGGCCTTCGGCATGATGCAGTTCGCGCACCAACATCTCACTAAGGTAAAGGGACAAACCTTCTATCGCTTGATGGGAAGTGGTAAGGGTCTAGGTTTCAATCCATGGCCTGATTGGTCGACCTATGCGCTCATCCAATCTTGGACCGGTGAAGAGGAAGCACTGGCATTCTTTGACCACTCCAAGCTGATGGAGCGCTATAACGAACGAACTGAAGAGCGCTGCACAGTCTTTATGATCTCCACCAAAGCCCATGGGACATGGTCAGGACAGTCGCCTTTCATCAAACCTGAAGGTCTACAGATTGAATCACTTTACACCGCGGTGTTGACAAGGGCCGTCATCCGTACCTCCAAGCTTATCACTTTCTGGTCCTATGTGCCCACTGCGCAGAGGCCAATAGAGGGGGCCACAGGACTGCTTTTCACCAAAGGTGTGGGAGAGGTGCCTTTCAAGAACATGGCGACCTTCAGTATCTGGGAAACCGAAACCGACATGATGGCCTATGCCTACCAAAGTGCAGAACATAAGAAGGCCATACAGATGACACGTGAATTGGATTGGTACAGTGAGGAGATGTTCTCCCGTTTCAGTCCCTATGCCATTGAAGGGGATTGGGGTGGTGGTGCACTCGTTCCCGCCCTGGCAAGGAAGCGCTGATCAAGCGGGTTCCGCCATGATGGTCATGATGCCCCAAGGGGTAGTCTTTGGGGAGGTCCACTGTTTCAACCGAAAAGCCAACATGCCCCTCACATACCGCCAGAACTCGGGTTCCATGCTCCCGGACCAGTCGATGTTCCGTTGTTCCGCATCACTCATCCAATAAAGATTGTAAGGGTCCAAGGTTCCCTTAAGGTCGATGTCCAAGACCTTCCAGCCCTGCTGTTCCAAAAGGCGGGTAATGGTCTCAGGACTGAAAAGGAAGGTGTGCCTGGGAGTGTGATAGCCTGCCCATTGGTCCTTGTATCGTTTGCGGCTATCCGATTCATGGTTGGGCACCTCGATAACCATCTTGGTGCTTTGGCCCGCAATTTTTCGCAAGTGCGCAAGGGTTCGATCAGGATGGTAGTCATGCTCCAAGTAATGCCACATGCTGATCAGGTCTGGATGGAGATCTTCAGAAAGGCTGTCTGCCTCACCGATGCGCAGGTCTAAATGCTGGTAGCGCTCCCTATGGTCTTTCCATCCCTCATCGCTGAAGTCTACACCTGTGCAATGGCAAGCGTATCGCTCATACGCCATCTGTAAGAAACTTGGTTTACCACACCCTAGATCAAGTAGGGTGCTCTCAGACTGAAGGTTTTGAAACCTTGATATGTGGTTCATCCTTCGTTCATCCAATGACTGCTGATCCTTGCTCACTCGTGCAGCATATTTTCCCCATGCCTCGGCTCCGCGATAGGGGAGATAGGAGGCTGAGTAATACTTGCCTAGCTCAGATGTCGTCACCCGCGGATTGAGAAAGACCAAGGCACATTCCTTACAGCGCATGAATCGGAACTTATCTGATCTGGCGGCCATCTGTACCTCAGACTCTACTTCAAGTTCGAATTGCTGGCTGCCGCAGAGGATACAGTGGTCAAGGGTGTCCATATGGATGATCAGAAAAGCAGGAATATACTGAAGAACAGGATGATGCCTGCTAGGATATGATAGGCCGCTACATTCTGTTCAAGCCTGTAGACCGACTGGAACAGGTACTGGGCGACAAAGGCAACTCCGAACCAACCGAAGTAATTCTGCAATGGAGCGATGCCCCCTTCGAACTCCCAATAATCAAAACGAGGAGCAGAGACTTCCATCAGAAGGTCGATGGCTACCATGAGCAAGGAAGAGATCACTACAGAGCCTAGGTGAGATGAGGTGAGGCGTTTGGCCACTACTGCAGTGCAATAGGTCAGGACAGCCCAATTCACACCGATCATCCAAGGCACGCCAAGCACCTTCCAACCCATATTCTCGCCATAGCTGTACTCCCCGAAGATCAAACCATAATTGACCCCTAGCATTTCAGAGAGCATACCCATTGCAAAGGGAATGGCAATTGCCATGAAAAAGCGTTTGCTTATATCTTCTAAGGTCAATAGAATCACTAGGATATAAAGTGCCAGATTCAAAGGGGTCAGAGAGACGAACCACGTGTAGGCTGGACTCAGAAAGCCTATGCAACCTGAGATGGTGAAGGACCATAACAGGACTAAGGCCAATCGAGTGCGGAGTTCCATGGTCATCGTCATGAGCTCAGGTCCTTAGCGATGAGTTCGGCCACGATCCTGCCAGATAGAAGGCAGAGCGGAATACCTCCCCCTGGATGGACACTGCCTCCACAGAAATACAGCGATTTGATCTTTCTGGAGAAATTGGGATGCCTGAGGAAAGCCGCAAGGGTATCATTGCTCGCTGCACCATAGAGCGAACCTTTAAAGGAGGAAGTGTTCCGTTCTATTCCCCTTGGATCCAAAATGTGCTCCATGCGGATGAGCGAACGGATATCCTTCCCTAAGAGCCGTTCGAGTTTCTGGAGGATGTGTTCCCTCGTCTGGTCGATCAAGAGGTCTCAATCCTGACCGTCATCACCGGGCGCATTGACCATGACAAACCAATTCTCTTGTCCTTCTGGTGCATCCGATGGCTCATCCTTGCTGCTGATGTTGATGTAGATGGTCGGATCCTTGGAGATGCTATGTTCATGGAAGATGCTCTCGAACTCTGATTTGTAGTCTTTGGCGAAGAAGATATTGTGCAGATCCAGCTCTGGGAATTCGGCCTGTATTCCCCAGTAGAAGATGAGCGCAGAGCTGGAACGCTCCTGCCTCAAGGTACGCTCTGGAGCTTCCTGCTCGGGAAGGAGCTTGCGATACGTTGGGACGATATCCATGTTGCTCACCACCACATTGGCCTCCATGACCTCGTCCTTCACCTGAACGCCAATGGCCTCACCACGTTCCACAACGATCCGATCCACCTTTTTGCCGAACTGGAACTGTACGCCAAGATCTTTGGCCAAGTCGAACAAGGCTTGAGTGATGCTATACATGCCGCCTTTAGGGAAGAAGGTGCCATAATGTTGTTCCAGATGGGGAATCATGGACATGATGCCTGGCGTGCGATAAGGATCCGATCCGTTATAGGTCGCATACCGATCGAACAGCTGGACAATCCTCGCATCTTTGAAATGATTCTCATTCAGGTCATGAAGACTCCGTGATAATCCAAGTCCTCCAGCCTGTACCAAAGCTCTCAAGGTCTCCACAGTCAAATAAGTGGACAGCTTATGCAGAGAGCGTTTGAGAAAGATACCCGAAGTGAGGTCGTATTTCCTTTGGCTATTGGCCAAGTATTTAGTCACTCGTTCTTTCTTGACATCGAAGATATT
>JAQCAN010000165.1 GCA_027621335.1 Bacteroidota bacterium | reverse complement strand
GAAGGGGCTTGGCATCCAAGTACTGGACATCCGCTACATGCTTCAAAGCATACAGTAGGCAAAGTAGCGTTTCCAGCAACAGTAAGTGCTCTGTTCGTGAAACCAAAATTGGTCACCGCGCAGACATCACCTTCAGTCAAGGTCTCAAAATACTCGTCTGGGCCAGCTCCACCATCTTCGATGAACTTGTATTCATAGATTCCGTCAGCAAGTGAGATAGTCGTTTCATAGACTCCTGATCCAGGAGACGTTTCAGTCATTGGGAAATCCAAAGGATTGAAGCCGTTCCATGTTCCTCCAACTGAAACAGATGAGAAGGTTCCTGCATAAGCATTCATATCCACTGAGAACGTCACATCACTGAAGCTCACTGTTTCACACGTCCCATCAGTAGTGCACTGACCGAAGCAATGCTGGATGGTGGTATTGGAATTCACAGAAGGAAGGAAACGGTCATTGAAGTTATTTGGGTCACCGCATGGAAGATCGGCAAGGTTCTCCTTACAGCTGTAATCAGGGCACAGACCATTGGTGAATGTGTAGTAGGAAGAGAATCCAACCGGTCTGGTCACTGTAATGGTCCATATATCAGAACCAGGGGCAGTTTCAGTCATTGCATTGTCACCAGGGTTGCCGAAATTCCCTCCACCCGCAAGGAATACTCCAAGGGCAGCTGTAGGCACAGCAGACATGTTCACTTCGAATGTGATGTCCACAGTCTCTGCGACAGTTTCACAAGGGTCACAGCTTTCCCAACAAACAAGACCGAGGTCTGTAGGACCAGTGATGTTCGTAGTTCTATTTGTAAAACCACCACTAGTGATAGTACATGATCCACCGGGGAAGAAATTCTCTTGGATTGCGAAAAAATCAGCTGTGAACTTGTATTCAATATCACCTGGCGGTATCATCACATTGTCAACAGTATAGATAAGGCTACCGGGCGAAGTCTCGCTCATTACGATACAGCCTCCGCACCATCCGGCAAAATTTCCACTCACTTCTACCTGAGAGTACGCGGGACCAGTATATTCATTCATGTCAACAGAAAATGACACAGGAAACTCGGATGGTGCCACACTGCATCCATCACAACTTTCCCAACAGACAATGCCTAGGTCAGTGCTTTCTGTGATATCGGCAAACCTGTTCGTGAATCCGAAGTTCGTTGTCGTGCATGGCGTTCCTGGAGTTAGGTTCTCTTGGATTGCGAATAAATCAGCTGTGAATTTGTATTCGATTGGTCCTGTTGGAATAAGTACACTATCCACAGTATATATAAGGCTACCAGGGGAGGTCTCGGTCATAACGATACAACCTGCACACCATCCGGCAAAGTTCCCACTTACTTCGACTTGCGAGTAGGCAGGTCCAGCGTATTGGTTCATATCCACTGAGAAGGTAACGAGATTTTGGGCAAATGCGGTCATCGACATGCAGATCGCCACAAGGCTTAAAAGTTTTTTCATCATTTTAAAGATTAATTTGAATGCAATATAGTACAAAGTACCATAAGTGTCAAGTTGAAGAGTTCCTGACCAGTTGGTTTATTAACATAATATTTCAGCTAACCCCTTGGATCTAGTGGCTTTTTCTAAACTATGAACATTTAGTGATGAGCGATATCAGGGCTCTGAATCACTCTTATTCCACTTCGATTCGTTGGTTGGAATCAGGTTCGAAGAGGTATTTCTACCTTTTTTTCTCCAAAGGATGATAGGATCTAATCGTTTCCTGTAGATAGGAGCGGTCCAAATGGGTATATATTTCCGTTGTCGTGATGGACTCATGGCCGAGCATCTCTTGGATCGCTCTCAGGTCTGCTCCGCCTTCGACCAGATGCGTTGCAAAGCTGTGTCTTAATGTGTGCGGACTCACATTCTTCTTTATTCCCGCTTTGGCACAATGATCCTTTATGATATTGAACACCATCACCCTGCTCAAGCTTTTTCCCTGTTGATTGAGGAAGACATGGTCCTCGTAGCCCTTGATGATCTTGTGCTTTGATCTCACATCACTTATAAAGGTCTTCAGATGCCGCACTGTCACCTTACCAATAGGAACCAAGCGTTCCTTATCTCCCTTTCCAACAACTCTGATGACACCCTGTTCTAATGACAGGTTGCTGATCTTCAGATCAGTCAGTTCGGAAACCCTAAGTCCACAACCATATAGAACCTCAATGATGGCCTTGTTGCGATGCCCTTGGGTTTGACTCAGATCCACTGCATTGATTATGGCTTCTATTTCTTCTACATCCAATGTGATAGGAAGTCGCTTGCCTAAGCGAGGAAGTTCTAAGAGTTCCGAAGGATCCTCTTTGATCGCTCCTTCTAGGATCAAGTACTTGAAGAGAGACCGGATGCCTGAGATCATTCGAGATTGTGAACTGGCATTGAGCCCTGCTGAATGGATGTGGTGGATGAAGGCGACAAGGTGTTGCTGTCTCACTTCGTCTAAGGCCACATCTGGCCAAGTCACTGTCATGAAGGCATGAAACCTAAGAACATCCCTCTTATACGCCTCTATACTGTTCTTGGACAGAGCTCGCTCTAACCGCATATAGGACATAAAGCCTTTTATTCCATTGGTCCACTTCATCTCTAGACAATCTTAAGGGATAAATCACGTCCTTTGCCGCATGACGATAGGGGTTATCAACGGTCCTAACTTGAATCTTCTCGGTCAACGTGAACCAGCGCTATACGGGGCTCGTAGCTTGTTAGAGCTGCTCACAACGTTGAGAACTGAGCATCCGGAAGTGACCATCAAAGACTTTCAGAGCAATGTGGAAGGGGAACTTATCGACACGCTACAAGCCTGGTCACTCGATCTGGATGGCATTATCCTGAATGCAGGAGGGTATACCCATACGAGTGTGGCCTTAAGGGATGCCATAGCCGCTGTGGATTGTCCAGTGATCGAAGTTCATCTGTCCAATGTCCATGCGAGAGAGGAGTTCAGGCATCATTCCTTGTTGGCCTCGGAATGCCTAGGTGTCATTGCAGGATTCGGGGAGCGCTCTTATCACCTTGCCCTTGAGCACTTCAAAAACATCCTTCTCTGAAATGAAGGTGCTGACCTGGGTGCTGAAGCAGCCGATACGGTTCTACCAACTCTTTATCTCTCCTTGGTTCCCTTCCTCGTGCAGATACACACCCACCTGTTCTCACTATGCTATAGAAGCGCTCGAGAAGCATGGGCCGTTCAAGGGTGGGTGGCTCTCCATCAAACGAATCGGTAGCTGCAACCCATGGGGAGGCGAGGGATATGACCCTGTCCCTTGATAATACCTTTATTTACATAGCTGATTGCAAACACATTACATCATGGAGATTTTCTTGACCGCTGATACTTGGATCGTTCTATTGACCCTCATCTTCCTTGAAATCGTTCTGGGAATAGACAATATCATCTTCATTTCTATCGCGTCCAGTAAATTGCCGCCAGTCGAACAGAAGAAAGCGACCAACATAGGGCTGATATTGGCCATGGTCATGAGGATTTTACTCTTGTTCGGCATCTCATGGTTGATCAGTCTCAAGGAACCATGGTGGAACATAGAGACCAGCTTCATGCATGCGGCTTTCTCCGGTCAGAGTCTCATACTGATTGCGGGTGGTCTGTTCCTCCTGTATAAAAGCACCTCGGAAATCAGGGACAAAGTGGAAGGGGATGGTCACCATGATCTGGACCACTCTGCAAAGAAAGGCCTATCCAATGCCATTATTCAGATCACACTCATCAATGTCGTATTCTCCTTTGATTCCATTCTCACTGCGGTGGGTATGACCAATGGGATGGAAGGGGCACTTATCCTCATGATCATAGCCGTCATCTTATCGGTCGTCATCATGTTGATTTTTGCCAATCCAGTCGGTAAATTCGTCCAAGAACACCCTACCATTCAGATGTTGGGACTGAGTTTCCTCATCTTGATCGGATTCATGCTCATCGCTGAAGGGATGCACTTGGCTGATGCCGAGGTGCTGGGCAAACATGTTGGAGTGATACCTAAAGGGTACCTCTACTTCGCCATTTCCTTCTCTTTGGGAGTTGAGTTCTTGAACATGAGGATCAGAAAACCAGCATCCAGAGCAAGTTGAGACTATGCGGCCATTGTGCATAATCACAGTTATTATGCGTTGAATAGGAAAGCGAATGGTTATCTTCGTTGTCTAAAATGAAAAGCCCTACATGAGCACTGAAACGAAAAGACTCAAATTCCCTAGAACCAAGGACTCTGAATTCGTGCAAACCCTTCAACAACGGGTGAATGCTTATTTTACTGAGAACAACATTTCCAAGTATAGCGATTACCGCATGGTCTTGAAGACCGTTGCAATAATCGCCATGTATGTCCTTCCTTATCTTCTCATCGTCACAGGTGTGGTTGAGAACGTGTGGTTGTCTCTTGTCATGTGGGCCTTCATGGGTCTGGGCATGTCAGGTATTGGAATGAGTGTCATGCATGATGCCAATCATGGCGCATACTCCAAGAATCCTAGGGTCAACAAGTACATCGGGAACATCATGAACCTGATAGGCGGGAACGATAGGGTGTGGAGATTGAAACACAATGTTCTGCATCACACATATACCAATATCGAAGGAGAAGACGAGGATATCGATGTGGGAGCCTTGTTCAGATTCTCACCTCATCAAGAGCGTCACGGGATACATAAGTACCAGCATATCTATGCTTGGCCTCTTTACTGCCTGATGTCACTGATGTTTGCTACCTATGGTGATTTCACCAGGATTTTCAGGTACCGTAGAAAGGGCATCATCCGCACAGACTCAGAGTTGAAATCATTGCTTTGGAATGTCATCGGTTGGAAAGCAGTCTACTATGCCTATATCATGGCCCTTCCATTGATTGTTTCACCTATCGGAGCAGGATGGATCATCCTAGGATTCTTGGTCATGCATTTCGTCTGCGGTCTTATGCTCTCATTGATCTTCCAGGCGGCTCATGTCATGCCTGAATGCGAATTCCCAGAACCTGCTCCGGATGGTCAGTTGGAAGAGGCTTGGGTGGTGCATCAACTCATGACCACCACTAACTTTGCCCCTAAGAGCCGTATCTTCTCGTGGTTCGTTGGCGGTTTGAACTATCAGGTGGAACACCATCTGTTCTCCAATATCTGTCATGTGCATTACAGGAAGCTCTCAGCTATCGTCTCAAAGACCGCAGAGGAATTCGGTCACAAGTACAAGACAGAACGCAGTTTCTTCAGTGCTATAGTAAGCCACATGAGGCTTTTACAAAGCCTTGGTCGACAAGAGCAGATTCAAATGGCTTGAACCAAAGGCCGTTAAGAAATAGAAAAGGGTGCGATTCAATCGCACCCTTTTTTTATTCAATCTTATCTGGTCAGGTCAGTTCTTAGTCACCATTGGAAGGTCATTCACCGATACATCTGCAAGCCATCCAGAACGCTTGACATTGAAATCGGTCTTTATCCTGAACGTCAGGCAATTTCCTGATGAGGTGAGGACCTTATCTTCAGCGGAATGACCGGTAAAAGGACTGCCTTCAACTTCAAAAGCAGAGACATCCATCTCGTCATAGACATAAAGGAAGTCCTTCTTATTCTCCAAATTGAAGCTCTCGAAGTCCAAGGACACGGATTCCCCTGTTGAAGAACATAGGGTCATGGTGTTCTCTTCAAAGTTGGAGTAGCTGTCACCGTCTCGACCAGAATCGGAGAACTGGCCTCCGTTGGTATAGACGATACGTCCTTGTGTGCTGGCATCCATCACAATGTCCTGAGCATATGACTGCATAGCAATCAGGCTCATGAGCAGCAGGCTGCCCAAGTTGCTTAGTTTTTTCATTTCAATTTCAGATAATAGTTCTCGCTCTTTTCCGAGAAG
>JAQCAN010000164.1 GCA_027621335.1 Bacteroidota bacterium | reverse complement strand
AGGGTGCATGAAGATGGCGGCATCTATTCCCACGATGTTATCATGGGCCTTCACCATGGCGTCCCACCAGTAGGCCTTGATGTTGTTCTTCAGTTCGGAGCCATTCTGACCGTAGTCATAGGTCGCGCCCAGTCCATCATAGATCTCGCTGGAAGGGAATACGAATCCGTACTCCTTCGCATGGGAGATCACTTTCTTTAATAGGTCTTCATTTGCCATGGCGCAAAGAAAAGAAATCACCCCTCGCGCGAGTCAGGTTTTTTATGGCTTAGTCCAAGCTATGTTAGGTAGCTCTTTGGTTCAGGATATACTTTCTTTGTCCACTTAAAATCGTGAGATTCCATGCTCCAGATCCAAGACGTCCTGGTCAGTGAAGACCTCTTCATCCGATCCTTTGCCTGCGACCTGGGCAAGTGCAAAGGCGCCTGCTGTGTGGAGGGTGAATCGGGTGCACCGGTGGCGGAAGAGGAGAAGGTTGAACTTGAAAAAATCCAAGAGGCCATCCGCCCTTATCTCAGGAAGGAAGGCATAGCGGCCATAGAGGAACAAGGTCCTTATGTCATAGATACTGATGGGGATGTGGTCACGCCCCTTCGTGATGGAAAGGAATGTGCCTATACGGTCTTTGATGAGAACGGCATTGCGAAGTGCGGAATAGAACGTGCCTATCGCGATGGCGCTATCCAGTTCATGAAGCCGGCTTCCTGCCATCTCTATCCGATTCGTATCTCACAAGTGGGTGAGATGGAGGCTTTGAATTATCACCGTTGGACCATCTGTGATCCGGCATTGAAATGTGGGAAAGATCTCAAACTACCAATGTTCAGATTCTTGAAAACACCTCTCGTGAATCGCTATGGGGAATCCTGGTATGCGGAGTTGGAGGACGCTTACGAGGTGTGGAAGACCATCCGAGGACATCTGGCTTGAGCTTATCAGATAGAGGCTGTTCATAGCCTTCGGTCGAAGAATCTTTTCAGTTCAACGAAGGCAATTTGTAGTCGCTCACAGCCATTCATTTCCTGAGCGATGGCGTGCCAAAAAACAGACCTTGAAAATCCTTTTCCATGGTCCGGATGGATAAGTGAAGAGGCTAAAAGGCTCATCCTCAAGCAGTCGATCATCACACAAAAGACACTTGTGAAAAACTATGGTCGAATGTGAATTTAATCATGGTCGAGTGCCCTCATTTTTTGAGAATATTTGTGTCACCGAATCGATAGCGACCAGACATCATCCGTCCTCAGCCTTCCGGTTCTTGACTCAGTCGCGCGATGCAACCTTCTGTCAATCAGCGGCTTACAACAGTAATATTAGTAATAAGAAGACTTAAATACGAAACGTATCATGGACAAAGTAACCCCTGAAATAACCAAGACACTGAGCAATGAATCACTTCAAGAATTGGCAGGGGTAAGTGCTGAACAGTCGTTTGTGGAACCCATCCTCAAGGATAACCCAAGTCGATTCGTCCTCTTCCCGATACAGCATCAGGACATCTGGCAGGAGTACAAGAAATCAGAAGCTTCCTTCTGGACTGCCGAGGAGATAGACCTCGCTCAGGACCTGGTCGACTGGGCTGAGAAATTGAATGACGATGAGCGTTACTTCGTGAAGCACGTTCTTGCCTTCTTCGCAGCCAGCGATGGTATCGTGAATGAGAACCTCGCGGAGAACTTCGTGGCCGAAGTGCAGTACACCGAAGCGAAGTTCTTCTATGGCTTCCAGATCATGATGGAGAACATCCACTCGGAGACCTACTCCTTACTCATCGATACTTACATCAAGGATAACAAAGAGAAGGATTACCTCTTCAATGCCATTGAGACGATGGATTGCGTGAAGCGCAAAGCTGAGTGGGCCTTGAACTGGATCGACAAGGGATCCTTCGCTGAACGCTTGATCGCCTTTGCTGCAGTGGAAGGCATCTTCTTCTCAGGAAGTTTCTGTTCCATCTTCTGGCTCAAGAAGAGAGGCCTCATGCCGGGCTTGAGCTTCTCCAACCAGCTCATCTCACGTGATGAGGGAATGCACTGTGACTTCGCATGCATGCTCTATAACGACCACTTGGTGAACAAACTTCCTAATGAAGTCGTCCTGAAGATCATCACCGATGCAGTGGACATAGAGAAGGACTTTGTGACCGATGCACTTCCTGTGAAGTTGATCGGAATGAACGCAAAGCTGATGACCCAGTACATCGAGTTCGTGGCCGATCGCCTCTTGATCTCCTTGAACTTGGAAAAGCATTACAATGCCACCAACCCATTCGACTTCATGGAGATGATCTCTTTGGAGGGCAAAACGAATTTCTTTGAGAACCGCGTGTCCGAATACAAGAAGTCCGGTGTCAATGGAGACTCTACAGGAGCTTCCACCAACAGGACCTTCAGCGTAGAGGCCGATTTCTAAAAGACCACGATAACTATACGCGCAACCTTCGATCTAACACACTAAAATAAAACACACGTTCAACCATGTTTGTAGTTAAAAGAGACGGACGAAAAGAAGCGGTGCGATTTGATAAGATCACCGCTAGGATCAAGAAGCTATGTTATAGCTTGGACCCTATGGTGGATCCGACCCAGGTGGCCATGAAGGTCATTGAGGGATTGTTTGACGGGGTGACCACCACACAGCTGGATAACCTAGCTGCAGAAGTGGCGGCCATGCAGACCATCAAACATCCTGATTATGCCCTGCTCGCTTCCAGGATCGCAGTGTCCAACTTGCATAAGAACACTGAGAAGTCCTTCTCTGAGACCATCAAAGCCTTGTACGAGTACAAGGACCCTATCAATGGAGCCAATGCCTCTCTCATCGCAAAGGATGTCTATAAGATCATCCAAGCCAATGCTGAGGTGCTGGATTCCTCCATTATCTATGATAGGGACTTCAGTTATGATTACTTCGGGTTCAAGACCTTGGAGCGTTCATACCTGTTGCGCATGGATGGACAAGTCGCTGAGCGTCCTCAACAGATGTTGATGAGAGTCGCCATCGGTATCCACAAGGAAGACATCGATAGTGCCGTCAAGAGCTATGACATGATGGCCAAGGGACTCTTCACCCACGCGACCCCTACACTTTTCAATTCAGGAACACCTAAGCCACAGATGTCATCTTGCTTCCTTCTGACTATGAAAGAAGACAGCATCACAGGGATCTATGACACCCTGCGACAGTGCGCTCAGATCTCCCAGTCTGCTGGGGGTATCGGGCTGGCTATCCATGACATCCGTGCCAAGGGATCCTACATCAAAGGCACAAACGGCACCTCCAACGGAATCGTTCCTATGCTCCGTGTCTTCAATGACACAGCCCGCTATGTGGACCAAGGAGGAGGGAAGCGCAAAGGCAGCTTCGCCATCTATATGGAGCCATGGCATGCGGACATCTTCGATTTCTTGGATCTGAAGAAGAACCACGGAAAGGAAGAACGCAGGGCAAGGGACCTGTTCTATGCCCTATGGATTCCAGACTTGTTCATGAAGCGTGTGCAGGAGAATGGCGAGTGGACCCTCATGTGTCCTAATGAATGCCCAGGATTGGTGGATTCTCATGGTCTGGAGTTCGAGGCCCGCTACACCCAGTATGAGGAAGAAGGACGTGGACGTAAGACCATCAAAGCGCAAGAGCTTTGGTTCCAAATCCTTGACTCACAAGTAGAGACCGGTACCCCTTACATGCTGTACAAGGACGCAGCCAATGCCAAATCCAACCAGAAGAACCTCGGTACCATCCGTAGCTCCAACCTCTGTACGGAGATCATGGAATACACCGCACCGGATGAGGTGGCCGTGTGTAACTTAGCTTCAGTCGCACTTCCCAAGTTCGTGAAGGAGGGCAAGTACGACCATGACAGATTGTTCGAAGTGGTGTACCAGATGACCATCAACTTGAACAAGGTCATTGACAATAACTACTACCCAGTGCCTGAAGCACGCAAGTCGAACATGAGACACCGTCCTGTGGGATTGGGCGTACAGGGATTGGCCGATGCCTTCATCATGCTACGCATGCCTTTCGATTCAGCGGAGGCGCGCCAGTTGAACAAGGACATCTTCGAGACCATCTACTATGCGGCCATGACAGCTTCCAAAGATCTCGCCATCAAGGAAGGCCCTTATGAGACCTACCCAGGTTCACCGATCTCTGAAGGCAAGTTCCAATTCGATCTATGGGGTATAGAGCCAAGTAAGCGCTGGGAATGGAATGTGCTGCGTGAGGAGATCAAGGAACATGGTGTGCGCAACTCACTGCTTGTCGCACCTATGCCGACAGCGAGCACCGCACAGATCCTAGGTAACAACGAATGCTTCGAGCCCTACACATCCAATGTGTACACCAGACGTGTGCTCTCAGGAGAGTTCATCGTGGTGAACAAGCACCTCTTGCGTGACTTGGTGAAGCTCGGTATCTGGAATGAGGACATGCGCACCAAGCTCATCATGCACAACGGTAGCGTACAGAACATCAATGAGATCCCTGATAATCTGAAAGCGCTCTACAAGACCGCTTGGGAGATGAGCCAGAAGACCATCTTGGACATGGCGGCCGATCGAGGTGCTTTCATCTGCCAGTCACAGTCCATGAACATCTTCATGGAGAATGCGACCAGCGACAAGTTGAGCTCCATGCATTTCTACGGATGGAAGCTAGGCTTGAAGACTGGGATGTACTACCTACGTTCCAAAGCCGCATCCAGCGCTTTGAAAGGATTGGGAATGGACAGTGCCAAGCTGAAGGAGTTGGAGAACAACAAGAGCGGAAAGGAAGTGATGGAAGAGATCAATGCCAACGAAGCAGCCATAGCTTGTTCCATAGAGAATGGAGACGACTGCGAGATGTGCAGCGGTTGATAGAAAATTGGTTTTTGTGATTTTAGGAAGCCCCTTCATTTCGACTTGGAGGGGCTTTTTTCAAATGGGCCTTGACCTAACGTTCGGAGTGTTCAAGTAGGCTTTCTACGAGTGCCTTTAACTCCTCAATCTCTGCCTGTTGCTCTTGAATTGCAGAGGTCAGCAGAGGGATGAGCGAGGAGTAATCCACGCCCCAGAGCTGCTTGGATTCATCCTCAGGTCTATGCACGGCATGAGGAACGACTTCATAAAGTTCCTGGGCTATGAAGCCTTGCTTAGGCTCTCCTTGGTTCTCATCAACGCTCAGCTGACCTTCTTTGAACTCAGAAGGATGTTGCAGATATCCGACTGGCTGTAGTTGCATCAAGGTGGAAAGACTGCTTTGCAGAGGATCGATGTCCGTTTTTATACGTCTATCGGAATAGGTGTTCCAAGTTTCGGCTATTGCTTCTCCATTAGAGGGGTCATTTGGGAGATGGAGCGCATAGGTCGGATTCATCAGACCGATGCCGCCCCATCCATACTCATCTATGACCACACGCTCCACCATAGCAGTAGTCGAAACGTCCTTCGTGGAGAAACGTATGTCAGCTGAATATGAAGTAGTGCTCCAGTCGCCTGCTGAGCGAGAACTGATCTGCGCGCCAATGAGCTGTCCAGTGCTCCCCCGTCCTGAGAAGTCTATGGTCCCCATCAAAACCCCGTCCCCTATTGGAGTTTCAGCACCTATGCTCCCATAGGACCGTTCAAATTTCAAGTGACTCGAACCATTGAAAGCTAGGTTTGAAGAAATTGAAAAGAGGGTATTGGTCGTATTGATACCGCTATAGGAATAGGAATCACCAGATACTGTCAATTTGTAGAGAGAGTTTGCAAAAGGCCCTGACCAGGCACCACCTACCTGTACTTGTCCTGAATTTAAATTGCTCAGGTCATTGCCAGTCAGAGTCCAGTCTGTGCTGAGAGAACTCAGGTCAGCCCAAGAGGCTTGTCCATCTGCATCTGATTTCAATATCTTGTTCAATCCTGATCCCAATGACAATTTTAGCCCTGACAGCTCAGTATTTCCTGAAGGGGTGATTTTTAGAGGTGGAACAGAAC
>JAQCAN010000163.1 GCA_027621335.1 Bacteroidota bacterium | reverse complement strand
TGACCATGAAGCAGGTCGTGGCCAAGGTGAAGGATTTCTTTAAGCCCTAGATTTTATTTGGAATAAATCCGATGAATTCTAATTAATGATCAGCTTTATTGACCGTTCAGCTTGATTCCTAGAAAAACGGTCCGCGGCTGAGCTGGGCCATAGATGTAATTGCTATCCCTATTCTTTCCTGTATCGAAGTCCTGTTGATAGCTGTTCGTAAAGTTCTTGACTCCTCCGTAGAGCTGCAGACCCGGGCCTTCACCTGCCGTCTTGAGGCGGTAGCTGAATTTCAAGCTGAACTCATGGAAAGCAGGTGAGCGGAACAATTCGTCCTGCACCTGTTCAGGTGCGCCAGCGAAGTGAGGTACCACCATAGACCCGGTGTAGACATAGTTCAGATTGGCATCCCATCTTTGATAGGGCATGATGGACAAGGTCGCGAATCCATAGGTCTCAGGTGTGCGAGCGAAGTACCGAGTACCTGGAAGCCCATCGATGAGTTCTACCTCCTCATCGAAGCGGCTGCTCTGCAGGGTGAACCCTGCTTCTAGCTGGGATTTCTGCTTATAATTCGCTCTAAGTTCCAAAGTCAGCCCTTGCACCGTGGCCCCTTGGCCATTACGTTTCACGAATCGCTCTCCGAATGCATCCTCACCAACAGGGTCGAGAAAGAAGGCCCTATCCAAATGGGTCCTGAAGCCTTCCAATGTGAAGCCGAGGATGTAGGACTCCATCGGGCGGTCATAGTTCACCGAGGCGCTGACACTACGTGAGCGTTCTGCATCCAAGCCTGGGTCCAAGCTGACTCTGGACACTCCACCCCCAGCGAAGGCGATATGAAGATCGGTGTCAAAGGCCTGTGGCGCCCGGAAGCCAGTGGCATAATTCAGCCTGTATTGTGTGAACCTGCCCTGCTTGTAGAGCAGAGAGGCTCGGGGCGAGAAGATGAGGCCATCCAACAGGTTGTGGTCATCCATACGCACACCGCTGAGCAGATTCAAAGAAGGCCTAAGTTGCCAGTCACTTTGCAAGAAGACCCCTAGGTCCTTGGTCGTCTGGTCAACAAGGAAGGCATAAGCTGGAATATCATCCCTCACCTCATCGATGAGGTATTCCCCTCCCAGAGTGAGGGTGTTCGGTCCTAGGAAGCCGGTCTTCACCTTATGATTAATCTGTCCTCCAATTTGTAAAGTCTGAGCCAGCGAAGTGCCAAAAGGTGGATTCTGCAAAAAGACCTGAAGCTCTTCCGCATCATCAGGGAGGATGCCCGTGTAGTGGTCCCTATCTGTGCGTTGGGCCGCAGCATACGTGATGACGGAACTGCGATCCCCATTGACATTCCAGTGATGGTCCAAGCTGGCCATCCAAACTTCATGGAAGCGCTCTTCAGCTTGCTCTAGGCCTTCGACATCGCCTCCGCTCATGTCACCACCCAAGCGGTATTCATTCATACGGCTGAGGCTGATCTCAATCTTTTGGTCCTCATGTGGAAGGATGAAGGCATTCATCCCTATGGCTGTATTCCGCAATTCAGGAAGCTCTGAGAAGTTATCCGCGTTATGGTCATAGAAGTACCTGTTCCTTTGATTGAGAAAGAATGAGACCCCTCTATCCTGCTCTTCTGAGACCAAACGTGCATTTCCTGTGATGACATGGTCATCGGTCCTGGCATTGATGTTAGAATAGGTATACGAGGCCTCATAGCTATCGGTCTTCGGTAGACGTGTGATGACATTCACAGTACCCCCAATGGCGCTGGAACCATAAAGAGTGGAACCTCCTCCCCTGACGACCTCGATACGTTCGATCATATTCACCGGAAGCTGCTCTAGACCGTACAGTCCTGTCAACGGACTGAAGATGGGTCGGCCATTGATGAGAATCTGGGAATAGCCTCCCGCCAGTCCATTCATCCTCAATTGGGTGTAATTGCAGGTCTGACAATCCGTTTCTACGCGTAAACCCGGTTGAAATCGGAGACCATCAGACAGGTTACAGGCTTGGACGTTATCCAAGGTCTTGGCGTTCAGGACATTCACGATAACCGGAGAGTCCACTTGCCGTTTGAAGGTCTTGGTGCCTGTGACCACCAATTCATTCAGGCTGAATGGGCTTTCCTTCAAGTCGAAATCGAGTAAAACTTCAGGAGAAGAAGACGTCAATCGAAAGGTCTGTTCAGAAGATTCAAAACCGAGATAATCGGCTTTGAGCAGGTAAATCCCAGTGGGAAGTTGCTCAATGACATAACGCCCTTTTTCATCACTGATGGCCCCGAGACCAGTGCCAGGGATGCTCAAGGTCACGTAAGCCCCGGCCTGCCCCTCTAGGTTCACTTGACCACGAACCCTACCTTCCTGCGCCTGAAGGATGGAAACTACAGAAAGTAGAAAGATGATGAATACGAATCTCCGCATATCCTCAAATCATTGTTTTACTTCACAAATATATATTGTTAGAATAATCTAACATATATAAGCTAGGGATATCTTTATCTTTGTTCGAAATTCCTATCAATGCCCACGCAGACCAAGGAGAACTATTTGAAAGCTGCCTATTTCCTTCATCATAAAGGAGAGGGTATATCCTTGACCCAACTCAGCCAAGAGATGAAGGTGAGCAAGCCCACCGTGAATGACATGGTGAAGAAGATGGAGGCCAATGGCTGGGTGACCTATGAGAAGTACAAGCCCTTGACGCTTACAGCCAAGGGTAAGAAATTGGCCGCGCTTATCGTGAGAAAGCACCGCCTGGCCGAGATGTTCCTTTCTCAGATCATGGGGTTTGGATGGGAGGAAGTGCATGACATTGCCGAAGAGATGGAACATGTGCAGTCGGATAAGTTCTTCGATCGGATGAATGAACTCCTAGGCTTTCCGACCGTGGATCCCCACGGCTCCCCTATTCCCGATAAACATGGTCGCACACCTGTGCAAAACTATAGACCGCTTACAGAAGCGAAACAGGGTGAAAGGTTGCGCCTAGTCGCTTTGGCTGATAGTTCAAAGGAGCTTCTGGTCTTCCTGAACCGCAAGAACATCCGTCTGGGTACTGAATTACGCGTGGAGCAGATCGAGTCCTTCGATCAGAGCATCACGGTGAAGTATGGCAAGGAACCCTCCACAATGCTGAGTGCTGAAGTGGGGAAATGCCTACTAGTAGAAGGCGTTTGAAGGATTTCAGAACTAAGCTTTCCTTAATCTCTGTCAAAAAGGATCCTGGAAGTCAGGATTAGTGATGAATTCCTCATCGCTCAGAGCCTTCATGAAGGCCACCAATGCCGCCTTCTTCTGATCGCTCAATTGCAAACCTCCTACGGTGAATTTCATGAAGGGGTCCACTGTGGCACTTGGGTGCCCGCCAGAATTATAATGCTCCACCACCTCTTCCAAGGTCTGGAAACGTCCATCATGCATGTATGGAGCAGTGTATTCTATGTTCCTGAGAGACGGTGTTTTGAAGCGTCCATATTGGGCTGGATTGCCTGTCACTCCTCCTTGACCTAAGTCAGTGAACACACTATCCAAGCCGTTATTATGGAATTGATTGTCGGTGAAGATTTCCGTGGCCAAGGAATGGCAGTGAAAGCAATCTGCACCCTGCTGACCCAGCGGGACTTCAGGTGGACTACCGCCTTCATCGTTCCAAATGTCCAAGCCCAATTGCTCCAATGGAGTGAAGGTTTCAGGACCGTATTGGGCACGGTCATACTTGGCATTGAAGGACGTCATGCTGCGTATGAATTGTGCTATGGACTTTCTAGAGCGTTCCTTGTCCAGGCAAGGACTTCCGTATGCTTCCTCGAACAGTCTCTCATATAAGGTGTCCCCTTCCAATTCTACGAGCACATCCACCCATAGGTCATGCATCTCGATGACGTTCTCGACTGGAGCTGCCGACTGGGATTCCAAATCCGGTTGATGGCCATCCCATGTGATGATGGGTTGGAAGACCAGATTGATCAAGGCCATGGTATTCCTCGTTCCGAAGGTCCCATCGATGCCTACGCTGGTCGGTGAAGGATCGGAGAAGCTGGCTGATGGGATATGACAGGTCCCGCAGGACATGGTGTTATCTCCTGAGAGGCGCTTTTCCCAGAACAGGTGGCGACCCAGGTTGACCGAAGCCACTTTCATAGGGTTCTCTGTAGGAATGAGTGCATTGGGCGAGTAAAAGGGAAGATTGAGGTCATAATCCTCACCCACCGGCATACTGCTCGCACAGTTCATGGCCATATCATCCATATCATCCTCCTTATCCTTGCACATGACCAAGGACAACATGAGGAACATAAGGGCCGCAATCTTCTTCATCGTATTCATTCAACGCAAAGTTACTGGAAGATGGTCTGAGTTATGGACAAAGGAAGAGTCCGTTAAGCTTTCTAGGAAAGCAATCAACTCCCCTTTTTCCTCCTCAGAAATGGCAAATCCATGAATCAAACTGGACTTATTCGGGTGAGCGAATCCACCGCTGGCAAAGTGGTCGATGACAGATGAGAGGTCTTTCAGCGATCCGTCATGCATGTATGGGGCTGTGAGGGACACATTCCTGAGAGACGGTACTCTGAACTTACCATGGTCCTCGGGTTTATCGGTGAGGCGTCCTCGTCCAGGGTCATCGTACGTGTCGTAGAGTCCGATATTGAAATAGCCTTGATTGGTGAAGAGAGGCGCAGAATGGCAGGCGGTACAGTTCAAGGCTTGGAAGTGCTCCCACCCTGCTTTGGCTTCCGCATCGATAGCATTCTCCTGGCCCTCGTAATAGTATCGGTCGAACGGGGAATCTCCTGAGATGAGCGTTCTCTGGTAGGCGGCCAGCGCACTGGTAATGACCCATGGATCGATCTCTCGGTCATAGGCCTTTTGAGCCAAGTCCACATATTCAGGAATTTCATTCAGACGAGCCACTGCATCCCTAATCTGCAAGTCCATCTCACTGCGCTCGCCCATGGGCGCCAGGACTTGGAGTTCAAGGCTAGGCACTCCACCTTCCATGAACAAGGCCTCTAAGAAGCCCACGTTTCCAAGACCGTAAGCATTCCTATTTCCTATGCGATCCTGATGCACTCCTGCACTTACTGCGACCGTGTCCGAGAAGGCATGATCTGGGAAATGGCAAGAGGCGCAGGAAATGGAGTAATCCTTGGACAAGATGGGGTCGAAGAATAGTTCTCTTCCAAGTGCCACAGCCTCCACCGTCATGGGATTATCGGCCGGGATCTTCATCTCGGAGAAACCTGTTGGGATGTCCAGCACCAGAGGTGTAGGACCTATGTTCTTGATCTCAGCTGTGGTACATGAGGTCACAGTGGCCAGAAAGAAGAGGTATGCAGCAAGCTTATTGAACACTGTGTGATAAGGCATCCTTCATGCAGGCCTGGAAGCGGAATCCGAGATTCAGATCCTCACCGTGGAACTGACTCTCCAGCGGGGAGCGAAGATCCAAGGTATCGGTCGCATTATAAAAACTCTTCCCAAGATCCCAGTTGACCGCAAAGGTCGTGGTGCTGTTTTCCTCAATCGTGAAAGACTGATTCACGTCCACTGTGGTATATAAAGTGTCCTTTCCCAGATGTATGGAGAAGAAGGCTGGGAAGTCATTCGATATATCCGGTGTGGTATCCAATCGTCCTTCATAGATAGCAAAGCGATAGCCTGTATTCCAGCTCCAATACATGCCATTCTGCACATTGAGTGGATTTCCAGGGCCATACTGATTCGTCAAAAAATCAGGGTCATCTGTTCCGTTCAACAGTGTGGGCACCCCGATGTGATAACGGATACCCGAATAGCTCCCGGGTGCAACATTGAAGTTCCTTGTTTCTGCCGTGCCTTCAAGATTGAAGAACTCGATGGCAGTGACTGGAACCTCATCGCCATTGGTTTTGATCAAAGACATCTCAGCCAAGTACAGTCGGACCTGCTCGAAACTCATCTTATCTCCCATCACATTGTCGTAATAAACGAAACGCTCCATGGGCTGACCTTCAAAAGTCGCGTTCACCTTGACCGTGAAGTTGTA
>JAQCAN010000162.1 GCA_027621335.1 Bacteroidota bacterium | reverse complement strand
CATCATGCGGGATGAGAAACGAGGCCCTGATTTCATTGCCATAGATGGAGGAGAAGGAGGGACAGGGGCCGCGCCCCCATCCTTTGCGAACCATGTCTCTATGCCGTTCATGTATGCCTTCACAGAAGTCTATCGCATGGTCCAATCCTATGACCTGGAAGAGGACATCACCTTGATTGCCTCGGCCAAATTGGGCTTTCCCTCGAGGGCCATCATGGCCTTTGCCATGGGAGCGGATTTAGTGAATGTCGCACGTGAGGCCATGATGTCGATTGGATGCATCCAGGCTCAAGTCTGTCACACGAACCGCTGTCCTTCAGGTGTCGCCACACAGAGCAAGTGGCTGCAGGCTGGTATTGATGTGCCTTTGAAGGCCGATCGCTTCGCGAGCTATATGATGACCTTGAGGAAGGAGATCTTGGAGATCAGCCATGCCAGCGGATACGAACATCCTTGCCAGTTCACCATGGACGATATCAAGCTGAGCATGGGAGATAATAACCAGACATTGACCTTGCAAGAGGTCTTCGATTATGAAAAGACCGCACTAGCCAGCCATGATCTGGCCAGTTTCAAGTCCTGTGACTTTTTAGGCCAAGGCCCTTCCATTGAATTGAAATCAACACATTGACCCTATGCAGACAGGAGCTATAGTTATCGGAGGAATCTTCATGCTCATCAGTATGTTCGTTAGCAATAGACTTAAAAGCAAATTCGCGATGTACTCCAAGATGCGCCTCAAGAATGGCCTCAGTGGAAAGGAGATCGCTGAGAAGATGCTGGCCGATCATGGCATCAGAGATGTCAAAGTCATCTCGGTTCAAGGTCAATTGACCGATCATTATAACCCCGCCAATAAGACAGTGAACCTCAGTGAAGTGGTCTATAGCGAACGGAATGCCTCGGCAGCTGCAGTGGCAGCCCATGAGGTGGGCCATGCCGTGCAGCATGCAACAGCGTATTCATGGTTGACTATGAGGAGCAAGCTGGTGCCTGTGGTCAGCGTCTCGAGTAAGGTCATGCAATGGGTCATCCTGGCTGGTTTTGCGATTGCAGCCTCGACCACCAATACCACTGTGCTCTTCATAGGGATCCTGCTCTATGGCGTGACGACCCTCTTCTCTTTCATCACACTGCCTGTGGAGTTCGATGCGAGCCATAGGGCCTTGGCCTGGTTGGAGCGGGAACACATGGTCACAGCCGAGGAGCATGATGGGGCGGAAGATGCCTTGAAATGGGCTGCCCGTACCTATGTCGTAGCTGCATTGGGATCCTTGGCCACACTACTCTACTATATATCGAGGTATAGCTCAGCAAGGCGCTGATAATCAAATAAATATAGTGCCGTATATTCTTGTGAAGCAACGAGAGGTCTACCGCTTCGTCTTATAGGTGTTCACGCGCATGGCGCGGGGACATCTGAGTGAAGTTGGAAGGTATTCATGTCCCATGATGCGCTGCGGTAGAAGTATATCCCTATGTCTGTTCCTATTCCTATCTGGAGTTCTGGCCTTTTGGCTCAAGAAGGCCTGGGAGTGGCCTTCAGCAACTACCTGCCCTCCCGAGCAGTGCAACTCAATCCCGCCTTGATCGCAGATTCCAGGACTTACATTGACGTCCATACCATAGGGCTCTCGTTCTTCGGACTGAATGACCATACTTACTTTGCCTCTGAGGGTCCAGGGCTCTGGTCGGCTTTGGCTGGACGTGGGACTAGCCCGGTCCAATCCGATGCACCTGGAAGCAGGAGTGGCTATATCGATTTCTCCTTCGATGGGCCTGGCCTCTTCAAGGTGGACGGTAGGCAGTCCTTTGGACTATCCACAAGGTACCGTGCGATGTTCAACGGCAGAGGCGTCCCAGAGGAGCTCGCTCAGTTATTCTACCATGGTTTTCGGTATTCCCCGCTCTATGACCAGCCATTGGACCTCAATGGCATGACTGCTACTGCGATGGCTTGGGGTGAATTGAATGCCTCTTATGCCTACATGCTCGAAGTCACGGATGAACACCATCTGAATGCAGGCATCACCCTGAAACGTCTTTTCGGCACCGACCATTACGGCCTAAAGCTGGGTGAGGCTGACTATACCTTCACTTCTCAAGACTTGAGATTGACCGGGCTAAAAGGTGAATATGCCTATGTGAAGGATAATCTAGGAATTGGGAATGGCTGGGCCATCGACCTAGGGCTCATGTTCAGAAAGACCATCGATGGCCGATCCACCTATGTGCCATTCAGCAAGAAATCCCAGTGCAGCCAATCCGATTACAAATACGAATGGGGGTTCTCCGTTCTGGACCTTGGGGCTGTGAGGTTCAATGACAATGCAGCCTATGTGAAGGTCATAGAGGCGGATGTGCTCTGGCCAGATTACATCGACTCCCAGCTCTCTGATCTGGAACAGTTGGATGTTCTGCTCATGGAGAGGGTGGAAACGGATCAGAACATAACCAGACGTTCTTCCGCCTATAAGGTGTCATTGCCCTCGGCCTTGTCTCTCCAATTCGACTATAATTTCTCCAAGGGCTTCCATACCTCGGCCATGATCCAAGAACGCATCAAGCGAGGAGGTTCGTTCGATCTATGGCGTGCTAGAGTGGCCGCAGTTATTCCTAGGTTTGAATCAAAGGACTTAGAAGTGGCCCTTCCTCTGAGCACATTCGAATACGAGAAGTTGAGAGTGGGGTTGAGTGTCAGATATCGCTCTTTCACCCTGGGATCTGATGACCTTATCGACTTGGCATTGGACAGGGACCTCTATGGTGCTGATATCTATTTCAGCTTCAACATCCTGCTTCTAGAGGGATCTGAATGCGCCTCCTCCACCAAGAAGAGCCCTAAGCGTTTGATTGCTCCTTGTTGGGGGGATTGAGTCGTGTTCAATCGGCCTTTCTGGCCCTTACCGCAAAGCACATTGGGATTTTCCCTTCCAAACCTTTGACCATCCAGCGCTCTTCATCCACCTGAACCAAGTTTTCAAAACAAGGGTAAGGAGAGAAATCATACTCCTGAACGAATTCCAGAATAAGACCAGCACCTATCAGCGTATTCAAGACTTCACCCAAGCTGTGGTTCCAAACGACATATGGAATGGGCTCTGTGTCCTTTTCAGTGGCATAGGTACCCTCTTGCATCCCGGAGATCGGTCCGTCAAGGAAATAGGAATGCTCGATGGTGGTATTCGAGTCGTCATACATCTGCATGTGAGGATGGAATTCGACCAATAGAAGTCGGCCATCAGGGTCCAAGCAACGTTCGATGAGCTCGGCCAATGGGCTCAGGTCTTCATGCCAGGTGAGAACCCCATAACTCATGAAGATGAGGTCGAAGGTCTCACCTTGCAACAAGTCAGGCGCCATGACATCAGAGCAGATGAAGTGCACTGGGAGGTCCATTTCCTTGGATAGCCCTCGAGCAATGTTGATGGCTTCCTCTGAGAAGTCCACTGCTGTCACTTGTGCTCCCATCAATGCCAAGGACAGGCTATCCTGACCGAAGTGACATTGAAGATGGAGGACCTTCAGACCGCTGAGATCTGGTAAAAGGCCCAACTCTATCTCCTTCAAACTGCTTGCTCCTGATTTGAAAGCGCTCATGTCATAGAAGGTGGTATCCAGGTGCTTCTTAGCTCGGATATTCCAAGCCTCGCGGTTAAGATCTTTCGGATTCTTCATACTCCATTCAGGATATCGAGCAAAGGGCCATATATACAGACTACGGTCGGTTTAGGAAGGGCATCTCCACCGTCTGGCCAGTGGCTCGTCAGGTTCTCTAAGTCATTGGTTTGTTCTCCTGGGTGCTGCACGCTGAGGAATAAGGTCTTACCATCAGGATGAAAGAAGGGGCCTGTGAGTTCTGAATCCATTGGGCCACTGGCCACCTGGAAGACCTCACCGGCTTGAGGTCCTGACCGCGGCACGAGGAATAAACCGTTATTGCCGAAGGTCTCATAGGGAGCTTTGTGCATGGAGCTCCCGCTCATGTCACCGGTGAACCATAAGTTACCTCCCTGATCGAAAGCTAGATTATCAGGGCATGTGAATCCCAGAGCGCTTCCTCCAGTGAGATAAACTTCGCTGCGAAAGGTCAGGGAGGCATAATCGCCCCCGTCTTCGATGACCTTCATGATCTGGCCATGGTAATTCCCTTTCGGTTTGTTGTTTGTGCAAGCCATAAGGATGTCACCAGTAACCGGGTCTATCTCTATATCCTCTGGACGGTCCAATGGTGTAGCTCCTAGAATGGCACCTGCTTTCCGACAATGGATGAGGACCTCGGTCTGGTCTTTGAATACCGAACTCAAACGTTCATCCGAGATGTCCATGGGCATCCAAACCCCTTGATCTATATTGGCGACATACAATGTTCCTTCCTTGAGGGATCCAGGAACCGCTGAAATGAACTTATAGAGGAACTGGTCATTCCCATCGTCTCCACTGTAGACGACCAAACGTCCATCAGCCAATTCGATGAGGGTGGCACATTCATGGCAGAATCGGCCAAGAGCCACGTGCTTCTGAGCCTTACCAGTGGTGAGGTCCACTTCCACTACCCAGCCATAGTGCTCCGGACGGTGGTCGTAGAAAGCTTCCCATCCGTGAGTGCCATGATGATAGTCGACCTCGTCACTGCCGTGTATCGCCTCTCCAAAGGCATGCTGATAATTCTCTTCACAAGTGAGGATGCTGCCCCAGGGTGTGACACCTCCTGAGCAATTCTGAAACGTGCCAATGGCCAAGGATGATCCTGCGATTGGCTGGTCCCAGTTGAAAGGAATCTCACTCAGACCATGGAGGCGCTTGTGATCGGCTCCAGGGATGAGTTCCCACTGCCCATCAGAGGAACGTTGCACCCTGAGAATGGAACCACCGACCGAGCGCAATTCTAGGTCTGCCTGCGTTTTAGTCTTAATCTCCCCATCCTTATATCCGGAGATGAAAAGGTCATGGGTGTATTCATGATTCACCCAAAGCGTCCCTTTATCCGAGTTTTCATGGTCAGGGACAAAGGCGGTATAGTCGTTATTGAAACCGAAGGTCTCAGTTTGGTTCAGCACATCTCCGAAAGAGATCAAGCGCTTGAAAGAGAGCCCTTCAGCTAAGACGAGTTCATCTTCTGAGGAAGGGGCGATGCCATTGACCAAACTGGTCAGACTGGATATTCTGCGTTTTTCCTCAGAGTTACATGCGTGCACGAATGGAGGGAGAAGGCTCATGCTCACCGCTCCTGTTCCCAAGAACTGTAGAAAGTTCCTACGTTTCATATTGTCTATATGTAATTTAAGCTGCTCTGGACTAAAGTTCCAAACCTAGTGAGGGTAAAGATAGCTCTTGACACCCGCCCTGAGTCCGTTGTCCATTCGTTCTGCATACTATTGTATATTAGTCGATTCCGATCAGTATCTCTTACGTGACAGCCGTGCCTATGGATTGGCTTCCATGACTCTGTTGGAGCTTGATAGGTGCAAGATCGGGCCTCTGCCACCCTATTTGAACGGGAAGACCAATGAACGACCAGACCATCCACCCGAAGACCATGGCCTATCTCAGCGCCTTGGCCAAGAACAACGACCGCAGTTGGTTCAAGGACAATAAGCACCGCTATGATTTGGCAAGGGAGAACGTCTTAGACTGTCTGAATGAAATCTTGCAGCAAATCAAATATCATGATGACATCTCCACGCCAAATGCGTCCAAGAGCCTCTACCGTATCAATAGGGATGTGCGTTTCTCCAAGGATAAATCCCCCTATAACCTATGGTTCAGTGGTTACTTCAGACGGGCGACCGACTTACTCAGGGGAGGGTATTATTTCCGTATACAGCCTGGAGGACAATCCATGATAGGAGGAGGATTCTGGGGACCCAATAAAGAGGATCTGAATCATATAAGGAATCAGATCGTTGTCGATTCAGATCCCCTTCGGAAGGCCTTGACCCATCGCACCTTCAAATCGCATTATTCCGAATTGCAAGGGGAGCAGGTGAAGACCTATCCCCGCGGGTTTGCAGCCGATCA
>JAQCAN010000161.1 GCA_027621335.1 Bacteroidota bacterium | reverse complement strand
GCTTGGTGCTCAGACCCCTGATAGCTGTTTCGAGATTGAGAGCATTCTTGTGGATGCCTGTGCCTTCGCTTCAAGCTGCAACAGCGCCTCTGACCCAGCATGTCAGTGTGAAGGCAAGAATGAGATGTTCCGTATGGTCATTGGTCCTGATGACCTGAATACAGATGACATGGTCTGCGACTGGCCCAATGGCGGGAACAATTGGTGGGGTGTTTGCCAGAATGCGGGTACCGCAGCTACAGTGGCTGAATTGAACGCCAGTATAGAGAACTGCGGCTGGCTGGAAGAGCCTGTGAACAATATACTTCCCGCTGGAAGCACCGTGCTCATGGTCACCAGTACCGATATGTGCGTGGCCTCTAATTCTTTTGCAGGCCTTTCCGATACTCTGATCATCATCTTCCAATGTTCAGGGAACTATACAGGTCATTTTGCCAATTACAATAATGGGGGCAACAACTTGAGGACATTGGAGGTGGATTTTGGACAAGATTGTGAGGACATAGTGACCTATAACCGCTCATTGCTTGTAGATCAGAATGGCCTGAATGTAGCGGCTGACGGGGCAAGGGTGGACTTCACATGGGATGGCGACCCAACTTATGTGAATGAAGGCTGTAATGCTCCGGTAGAGCAATCCCCATTCTCTGCAGGCTCTGATGAAGTCCTCTGCCCTGGACAGAATATCATGTTGAATGCTCAGGTGGGTGAAGGCTACACTGATCTGGAATGGAGCGGAGGAGCGGGAACCTTCAGTGATGAGAATAGTGCAAATACTACCTATATCCCTGCGGCAAATGAAGCCCAAGAGATCACCCTTACATTGAGCGCTCAAGGCTGCAATGGACTCATCACTGATGAAGTCACAGTGCTTAATCTGACACAGGCCCTCATTGGTATTGACGCTGGAGGTGTATCATCCATTTGTGAAGGTCAGTCCGTCACATTGAGTGCCCAGGGCTCAGGGCTATTTTCATGGTCCACCAATGTGGTCGCTCCTAGCATCACAGTGGACGAACCCGGAACCTACAGCGTCTCTGTGACCAATAGCTGTGGAACCTTTACTGAGAGCATCGAACTAGGTCTCATTGCTCCGCCAAGCGTGAATGTTCTCAATCCGATAGCCGAGGAGATCTGTGAAGGAGAGATGATCTTGTTAGAAGCTATTGGGACAGGTGGACTCATCATGTGGAGTACATTAGAACAAGCCAATGCGATCTTGACCTCGGCAGCGGGCTGGTATATTGCGACCATTCAGAATGAATGCGCTATAGCACAGGATAGTACAGAGGTCATTGTCATACCTTACCCTGAGGTGGAGATCTTGCCTGCGGGGCCTCTGTCGATCTGTGAAGGAGCTGATTTAGAACTTACTGCCTCTGGCATAGGTGATGTCCTTTGGAATACGAATGAAACGACCCCGGCCATTACGATCGATGGTCCCGGTACGTATTCTGTCGTGGCAAGCACGTCATGTGGCGATGCTTCTGCTCAGGTCCAAGTGGATTTTGGCGGATTCCTCCCAGTAGCAGAAATTGAAGCCAATGATCTAGAACTGTGCCCTGGTGAAAGCACTCTCTTATCAGCTTCAGGCGGGGACAACTATCTTTGGAACGGGGTGGCTTCAGAAGCCGATCTGACTGTGGATAGTCCAGGATCCTACACCTTGACGGCCATTAATAGCTGCGGAGAGAATGAGACTACCATTATGGTCCTGCAAGATGAGGTGCCACTTGCGAACCTGATTGATGGCCCGGCATTCGCCATATGTAATGGAGAGGATGCACGAGTAGAGGTTGTTGGCACTGGCTCGTTCCAATGGTCTACTGGGGAAATTGCGAATGCCATCCGAATCGATAGCCCTGGGAGCTATTATGTCTTAGCGGAGGCTTCTTGCGGCACGGATACTGCATTTTTCCAAGTAGTGGTTCAAGACATTACAGCCATTGCATCGGCCAATCCTGTTTTAGGAGACGCACCATTGACTGTGACCTTCGATAATGAGACCTTCAATTCTCAATATCAGGAATGGATATTTCAGCAAGGTGCTGTAAGCCTTAGCCAGACTGCCATCCATACTTTTCAGGATAAGGGAGAGTACGAGGTCGTACTTATAGCCCGAACTGAGCTAGGATGCGAGGACCGGACCACGGTGTTGATCTCAGTCGGGGCCTGCCCCTTCACACTCTTCATGCCGAATGCTTTCACCCCTGATGGAGATGATGTGAATGATCAGATTAAGGTGCTCGGTAATTGTATTGAGCGATTCGAGTGGCACATTTATGACCGTTGGGGCAGGGAGGTCTTTTTCACAGAAGATCCTGGGTCGCGCTGGTCAGGAGCCGATATCTCAGGTTATGCCGTAGCGGATGGAGAGTATCCCTACTGGGTCCAAGTCTTGGACAGCAATGGGGTCACACATCGTTTCACGGGAAGCATCTCTGTTTTCAGATAAGGGAATGAGGCTACATTTACAGCCATGTCATTGACCCTTATCATCCTCATCATCACTGTAGGGCTTTCCTTTCTTGCCGAGCAGAATCAGGCCATTAAAGCCAGGTTACTGTTCAATGCCTATGCCATCAAGCATGACAAGCAATGGTATCGCTGGATATCCCATGCCTTCATTCATAGTGGATTCATGCATCTGGCCATCAACATGTGGGTTTTTTATATGTTCGGAACAATCGTGGAGAATACATTCGCTGGTTTCTTCAAGGACTTGGCACCTTTGTATTTTGTTATTCTCTATTTGGGGGGCATCATCGTTTCAAGTGCCTCCTCGTATAAGAAACATCAAGATAATCCGAATTATAACTCGGTCGGAGCCTCAGGTGCAGTGGCTTCCGTGATGTTCGCCTTTATCCTCTTCTATCCCACTGAACCCCTCTATCTGTTCTTCATCCCAATAGGTATCCCCGCCTTTTTGGTCGGAGTGCTTTACCTTTGGTATGAAAGCTATATGTCAAAACGGGGAGGTACACTTATTGCTCATGACGCCCACTTCTGGGGAGCCATTTTCGGAGTGGTCTTCGTCCTGGTCCTTCTGCCTGGGCAGCTTTCCAGATTTATTGAGCAGGTTCTCTTTTATTTCCAATCTTTCATTGCATGAATAAAGC
This sequence comes from Bacteroidota bacterium, assembly GCA_027621335.1. Taxonomy (GTDB): domain Bacteria; phylum Bacteroidota; class Bacteroidia; order Flavobacteriales_D; family JABDKJ01; genus JABDLZ01. The sequence continues at coordinate 2,904 of JAQCAN010000161.1, read as the reverse complement.
CGTCTTTCTTGACCGTGATGGGGTCATCAATCGGGACCCAGGAGATTACACCTACAACTGGAGGGAATTCGAGTTCAACCCTGACTTGGTAGAGACCCTGAAAGAGTTCCAGTCGGCCGGTTATCTGCTCATCATCATCACCAACCAAGGAGGCATTGCCAAGGGGTTATACACCTTGGATGATTATAAGGAGCTGACGACCAATATGTTAGAGGTATTCGACCAGAACGGAGTGGAGATCACCGATGTCTTTTTCAGCCCTCATCATGACGATGTGAGTCGATCCATCACTAGAAAACCGGATAGTCTGCTCCTTGAAAGAGCAATCTATAAGCACAACATAGATCCCGAAGCCTCGTTCATGATAGGCGATAGGGAAAGGGATATCTTTGCTGGCAACAAGGTCGGGGTGCAAGGTATATTGGTAGAGGCCAATAGCTCTTTGTCCCTCATAAAGCATAAGGTGCTCAATGGCTGATTGTTACTTCAACTATAATGGAAAGGTGGTCTCTGGGCCTGATGGAGTGCTCCCAGCGGGTAATCGAGCGTATCTCTATGGTGACGGACTTTTCGAAAGTGTTCGGGTCATCAATGGCCGACCGTGCTTCTTGGACAATCATCTGAATCGACTGAAACTGGGCTTAGAGGCCTTGAAGATCAAGGTGCTTCCCGATTTCTCATTTGAATTATTGGAACAAGAGATTCTCACTTTGATTGAGAAGAACAAAATCAAACAAGGTGGAAGAGTGCGCATCACAGTCTCTAGAACGGGCAAAGGCTATTACAGCCCTGAGGATGATGCGGGTATAGACTACCTCATCGAGGCCAATACAAGTGAACATAACTACTTCAAGTTGAATGAGAAGGGATTGGTCTTGGATATCTTCACTGGCATGAGGAAACAGGTGAATGCCTTATCCTGTTACAAGACCATCAATTGCCAGATCTACATCATGGCCAGCATCTATGCAAAGGAGCATGGCCTTGATAATGCCCTCTTGACCAACGATAGTGACATCATCATAGAGTCCGCCAATTCGAATATGTTCATTGTGAGCAATGGGGTGCTTTACACACCTCCTTTGACCGATGGATGCCTTGGTGGAACGATGAGGATGGAAGTCATCAATACAGCTCTCAGGCATGATATCAAGGTCTATGAGACTTCTTTGAGGCCCCAGAATCTCCTAGTTGCCGATGAACTTTTCCTCACCAATGCCATTCAAGGCATCCAATGGGTGAGTTCCTACCGTCAGAAGCGCTATTACAACTCCATGTCACAGCGCCTCACTACCTACTTGAACGAAGAGGTCTCAGTCCTTTGACATAAGGACGAACTCCGTACTTCCAGTTTGATCCAAGGTGTCATCATTGAGAACGAAGGATTTCTCACGATTCACATAGGTGCAATCATCCGTATAGCCCCCGTCTAGCTCTATACTTTGGAGGCGCACCCTGAAATCTTGTCCGTAAGACTGGAAGAGGTACATGAAATCCGTGTAGTAAGGAGGTCCTTCAATCAGTCCTCTTGGGAAATCCCTGCTCAATCTTACTTTATAAGGGTCTTCATAGAATTCATTCTCAAATAAATTGAAAGTGTCCACAGGAAAATTGAAGCTATCGAAATCGGCTATCTGGAAACGCACCATGTAAACTGAGTCGAGCTCTTCCATTTGAAAGGACCCGGGGTCACCAGAGGTGTCGAATTGAAGATAGATGGCATTGATGGCATCCACATCCGGTGTGTCACATGCATCTTCACATGAAGTCAGGAACAAAGCTGAACCCAGCAAGAGTATCCAGAAAAAGCGTAAGGTGTGGTAAGTAGATTTCACGTGACAAAAATAGGGCAATGAGATAAGTGATAGAGGTAGTCAATCGACAAAAGCAAGATAGCCTTGGAGGCAAGATGGTTTTCAAGTCTGGATGACGCCTACATTATAGGGGCGCTCCGATGGGCTGTGATCGGCCATAGCAATACCCATGGAGACCCAGGTTCTGGTATCTCTTGGGTCGATGATGGCATCCGTCCACAGACGGGCAGCAGCGTAATAAGGAGACGTCTGTTCATCATAGCGGTCCTTGATCTTGGCAAACAGGTCTTGCTTTTCTTTTTCGGTGAGTTCCTTCCCTTGCGCTTTCATGGAGGAGACCTCTATCTGAAGCAAGGTCTTTGCCGCTGAGGATCCACTCATCACGGCTAACTCAGCTGTGGGCCAAGCCACGATGAGCCGAGGATCATAGGCCTTTCCACACATCGCATAATTGCCAGCTCCGTATGAGTTTCCGAGGATGATCGTGAGTTTTGGAACCACACTGTTGGCCATGGCGTTGACCATCTTCGCACCATCCTTGATGATGCCCCCATGCTCCGAGCGGGACCCCACCATGAAACCGCTCACATCTTGGAGAAAGACCAGCGGGATGTTCTTCTGATTACAGTTCATGATGAAACGAGAAGCTTTATCTGCAGAATCCGAGTAGATGACCCCTCCAAAGCGCATCTCCCCAGTCTTGGTCTTGATGATTTGCCTCTGGTTGGCCACAATCCCCACTGACCACCCGTCAATCCGAGCATATGCGGTGATGAGTGTCTGTCCGTACCCTGCCTTATACTCGGTGAACTTGGACTCATCCACCAAACATCGGATGATCTCCTTCATGTCATAAGGTTTGGAACGGTCCGCGGGCAGAATGCCTAAAATCTTTTCGACCTTATTCTTAGGCAAGCTGGGAACTGTCCGATTGAATCCTGCTCGGGGTCCTTGGTCTCCCATACGTGAAATCAGGTCTCGGATGGTCGAAAGCGCCTCATGGTCATCTTTGACTTTATAGTCTGTGACACCTGAGATCTCGGAATGGGTGCTAGCGCCCCCTAACGTTTCATTGTCAACGGTCTCACCG
>JAQCAN010000160.1 GCA_027621335.1 Bacteroidota bacterium | reverse complement strand
GGCCATCTGGAAGTTGGTCAGAGTGTGGTAGTCATAGAAGACCTTATCTCCACAGGAGGATCCAGTCTCTCGGCTGTGGAGTCACTGAGAGAGGCCGGAGCTGAGGTCAAAGGCTTGGCGGCAATCTTCACTTATGGATTCCAAGAAGCCGAAAACGCCTTCGAGAAGCATAAGGTTCCTTACTATACTCTAAGTAACTACGAACACCTTCTCAAGCAGGCCTTGAAATCAGGTATGATAAGCGAGACTGATATGAAAGCCCTTGAATCTTGGAGAGAAAGCCCCAGCACTTGGACCGTTAAGACCATAGGCACATGACACGCATCGAGAGTAAATCCGTAATGATCACGAAGTCAGCAGAGGAGGTCTATGCCTTCGCTTCAGACCTGAATAATTTCCAACTCCTCTTGCCAAAAGACAGGATCAGCGACTTCAAAAGCGATGGCGATTCCTGCTCCTTCAAAATAAGCGGGATGGCGACCATAGGTCTGAAGAAAAAAGAGGAGCATCCCCCACATCGATTGGTCCTAGAGTCCACGGATTCACCCTTTTCGTTCACTCTGGACATTCATATCGAATCTCACGGGACTGAAGTAAAAGCCTATCAGATCGCGGATGTCGACCTGAATCCTATGATGAAAATGATGGTGGAGAAGCCATTGACCAATCTTTTCGATCATATCGCTGACCGCATGAACAGCGTCCTTTCTTAAGCCTAGCATAAGTCACTAAGGAAATTGGGCATAAGTCCAGATATCGATTTTTTCACCCTACCTAATGGAATAAGGGTCGTACACCTTACTCGTCCTGATTCCGCGATCTGCCATTGTGGTCTGATGATCGAAGCAGGCTCCAGGGATGAGGCAGAAGGTGAGATGGGACTTGCTCATTTCATTGAACACTCTCTCTTCAAAGGCACCAAAAAAAGAAAGACCTTCCATATTCTGAATCGCATCGATACGGTAGGTGGTGAGATCAATGCCTATACGGGAAAAGAGGATACAGCCATCCACGCCTCGTTCTTGATGGAACATGCGGAGCGCGCTATAGAACTCATTGCAGACATTGCCTTTGCCTCAACATTCCCTATCAAAGAGATTGAGAAAGAGAAAGAGGTCATCATCGATGAGATCCATTCCTATGAGGATAATCCGTCTGAAGTCATCTTCGATGCCTTTGATGAATTGGTCTTCCAAGGCCATCCGCTAGGGGACTCCATATTAGGAACGGAAGAAACAGTTCGCTCTTTCAAAAGAGAAGACATCCTTCGCTATATGGGCCGCAGATACCATCCTGAGTTCATGGTCTTCGCCTTTCATGGGAATATATCCGGAAAGACCTTGAAAAGGCTTTGTGAGAAGCATTTGAGCCATTACAGTTCCCAAACGGAGAAGGCCATGCGCAGCCATGTTCCTCCTTCCAAGGTGCAGAATGTGATCAAGGACAAGGGGTCCAACCAAGCACACTATATTCTCGGCTGCAGGGCTTACCATGCCAACGATGATCGAAAGTTGGCCTTCATCGTATTGAATAACCTTCTGGGAGGTCCTGCGATGAATAGCCTCCTGAATCTGAACATCAGAGAGCGCTATGGCATCGCTTATAATCTGGAGTCTCATTATCAGGCCTATTCGGATACAGGTCTATTCCAAGTGTACATGGGGACAGATAAGGGGCAACTGAAGCGCGGTGAGTCCTTGATCCGAAAAGAAATGAAAAAGCTTATGGACGTGCGTCTCGGGACACGTCAGCTTCATAATGCCAAAGAACAGATCAAGGGTCACATTGCGTTGAGCAATGATGGAGGAGCGAACATCATGTTAGGCATGGCGAAGAGCATTCTGCTTTATGATCGCATCGAAGAGCTGGAGGACGTTCTGAAGAAGATTGATGCGATCACAGCTGATGATCTACTGGAAGTCGCCAATGAGACCTGGGCGCCCAATCAGCTATCTTCCCTCACCTATCTTTGAATCATGGATCATGGCACGTATGACGAGCACCAGGACTATAGTGAGCGTCAATGTTCTCCTGAACCAGACTATCTGATAGCTCTCCGTAGAGCAACTCATCAGAAACTCATCCATCCTAGAATGAACTCGGGCTGGCTTCAAGGGCGATTCTTGAGCATGATCAGCAAACTCGTCAAGCCCGATAGGATATTGGAACTTGGCACCTATTCCGGCTATTCGGCCCTATGTCTGGCAGAAGGTCTAAGAGAAGGAGGAGAATTCATCTCCTTGGAAAAGAATGACGAACTCGAGCCTTTCCATCAAAGGCATCTTCACGTCTCGGATCCAGGAAAACGTATACAGGTCATCTATGGGCTAGCTATGGATATCCTCCCCGAGCTGAAAGGATCTTTCGACCTCATCTATCTAGATGCGGATAAGGAGAATTATCTGACCTACTACCCCAACCTAAAAACTCTCTTGGCCTCTGGAGGATTGCTCTTGATCGACAACATGCTATGGGAGGGCAAGGTGCTCTCTCCTGTGTCTGAAGGAGATACCCAGACTGAAGCCATAGTTGGGCTTACGAATATCATCAAGGAGGATGATGAGATGGAGCATGTTCTGCTGCCCCTCAGAGATGGCCTGATGCTAGTGAGGAAGAGATGAGATGAGATGACATCAAACCTCTGATGACAAAAGAACCCGCACTTCTCAGTGCGGGTTCTTCAAAATATTTTTTAATCAGAAGGTCTTCACCTTGATCTGATCCTCAGCACCTGATATGTCAGAAAGAGTAGTTCCAAACCCAAGAAAATTTATCTCATCACAATCCAATGTACCGTTACTGATTGCAAAAAAGCTACTATAGTATTGGTCCACCTGGCCTGGTCCATTGTCCCGAACTTTGAAGTATACAGTATTTCCAAGATCGAAAGGAGTTGGACTTCCTGGGAAAGGATTGACCCCATCCACAAAGGTGCCAGCATAGACGGCTTCATTGCCTTCTACAAAAAGACACTCGGTCTCCATGATCATGTTAGCCTCACCGAATGGAAGTTGCTGAATAAATATTCCTCCTCCACCGGTTCCGTTCGTGTAATTGGTCGATTTGAATTGAAAGGAGATGCCTCTAAATCCCGTAAACACACCATGAGCGTGATTTATGAATGCCAATTTCTCTTGGCTATTGGCGCTAGGTTTGTCAGGTGCAGTCAACACTACATCCTGCAATTCGTAACTCAACTCTCCATCTGTATTCTGAAGAACATACATCGGAACGGTCTTTTGTGACTTAAGGATTGTCTCTGATTCTTTTGAATCAAAACTTTCCTTGGCACATCCTACTATAAGGAAGACCACCGAAAACATCATAATTGACTTTTTTATCTTAGTTGGTTGTTTAACGCAAACAGAATTGCCTGCCTTTGTAATGTAGGTCTATATACTGTCTAATACAATAGAAATAAGATTAGGACAGGATGCGCTGGATAGATTGGGCTATCAATGGCTACTCTCATTGATACAGAGCCTCCAACAAATATTTCACTCTTTTGAGCTACAAATACCATCTTTGGCCCAATCGAGCTCAATATCCATGATAGACCTACGCAGCGATACCGTTACAAGACCCACTGAAGGCATGAAGAGAGCGATGGCAAATGCTCAGCTGGGTGATGATGTCTTCATGGAGGACCCCAGTATCAATGCCCTTCAATCAAGATTGGCAAAGGACTTCGGAAAGGAAGCTGGCCTGTTCTGTGCCTCAGGGACCATGGCCAACCAGATTGCCATAAAGGTGCACACCCAACCTGGTGATCAAGTCATATGCAGCTGGGCTGCCCATGTCTATCATTACGAAGGAGGAGGAATGGCACGACATAGCGGTGCAACGGCCAAACTCCTCCCCGGAGAACGCGGACTGTTCAAGGCCTCCGATGTAGAGTCGGCCATACTAGCTGAGAACATCCACTATCCCGTTTCGAGACTCGTGGTCATAGAGGATACCTCCAATAAAGGTGGGGGAGCCATTTGGCCATTGAAGGACATCAAGGACGTAGCTGCCGTCTGTGTGAAGAATGGACTCTCCTTGCACTTGGATGGGGCTCGCCTCTATAACCGCTTGATTGTAGATAATACGGACAAAAAAGACTATGCCTCATCGTTTGACTCTATTTCCATTTGTCTTAGCAAGAGCCTCGGTGCTCCTATAGGTTCAGTATTGTTAGGTACAAAGGAATTCATAAAGGAAGCCAGGCGCATCAGAAAGGTCTTTGGTGGAGGGATGCGTCAAGCTGGTATGTTGGCGGCTGCAGGATCCTATGCCTTGGACCATCATGTGGATCGTCTGAAAGTCGATCATGAACGAGCCAAGCAGATCTCCGAAGTCCTTGATGAGAATCCTGACATTGAGGAGGTGATGCCCGTTGAGACCAACATCATCGTCTTCGATGTGGCGAAAGGAAAGAAAGCGGATGACTTGATAGCACATTTAAAGGAGCATGATATTTTGGCTTTTGCCACCGGACCTCGGTCCATTCGCTTCGTCTTACATCTGGACGTGAGCGATGAAGATGTCGAAAAGGTAGTGAAGATCTGTCGGGACTTCAGATTCTGAAGTGTCCCATCATCGCATCAGTTTCTTGACCGCTTGCTGACCATTTCCAGTGACTCGCATCACATAGAGTCCTGAACTCAAAGGCCCAATTGACGTCTGAAACGCAATGCCATTGAAAGCTTCCAACAGTATCTGGCGACCAGAAAGGTCTAGGATCTGAACTTCGTAAGGCCCCGAGTTATGAAGGGAAATCTGAATCCTCCCATCTTGATCAATAAAGACATCAAAAGGCAATGTGTTCGAGGTAACCAGACCAGAGAGAATATCACTGCTGTATTCAGTGAGCACCGGCAAGTGGTCGCTCATCTCATAAAGTGCCAGGGCGATCCCATCCGGCACCACGCCATTCATGAAAACCTGCAATTCTTGATTGTAATCGTTGCCATTCTGTCCCAGTACCTCATAACTCCCAGCGATATACTGGAGCCCAGCAGTGCCCTCTTGGATGGATGGGCTGATCAACGTGATGTCAAAGCGGTCATCCAATCCACCACCAGAGAAACAGCCTGAATTAGTATCACTGAATCGGGTGGATTGGGTATGGTATTGAGCCACCGCGGGATTGTTATTCCACTGGTTGGGAAGGGGGACCGGATCGATGAGTGCGATGTCCTCATTCTGAGGCGAAACCAGATTCTGAAAGGCCTCTTCCAAGGCCGAGTCTATATTCAGGTCGCCTGAGAAGATGTAATTCCCTGCACCGAGTTCGTCCAAACGTGCCATCAATGCAGCAGTCTGGGCACTTCGTTCCACCTCATCTCCAGCAGAAAGGTGGGCCACTATGCAGGTGAAGAAAAGCGTATCACCTGAAAGAAGCTCAGGCGTGTCGAAAAAGAGTGTATACAGATCGATAGGCCGTATGAGCGCATCACCGGATAAGGACTGACTGACGACATCCTGATCATGCAGACTGAAGAGGTCCTCTCTATAGAAGAATCCGTTCACAATGGACGAGTTGGTGAATTGGGCACTCAAATCGGCCCGGCTCCAAAGATTCCCTTCCGCATTGAGAACATTGTTCAAGATGCGATTGGCCCAGATGTTCTGATCCCTCAACTCATTGACACAGAGAATATTCGGCTGAGCATAGGCAATGATCTGACTAAGCGCAACATCCTTCTCGGTGGTGTTATTGGTCGATTCATCACAGCCAAATGGGTTACCATAAAGCGTGAGATTATACTGCATGTGTCTGATCTGGCCCTGACCAATAAGGAAAGTACTGAGAACCAAATAAAAAATCAGGATGTAGAATCTGATCATGCTCTACCCTTCGAAGGTGAATGAGAGGACAAAGTTTCTAGACTTCAAGCTTTCTATTGGTGTGGAAAAAGATGTTCCATCTTGGATGAGGAGATTATTCAGACCGTAAGCCATCTTGAATTCGATTCCGAATTTGAAATAAGGGAGGAAGAAATCAAAGCCACCACCTGCATTGATCAAGTAGTCCCATCGCTTGA
>JAQCAN010000159.1 GCA_027621335.1 Bacteroidota bacterium | reverse complement strand
TACTTACAATTCCTGATTTAATCTGTTTAATTCCTGCCATAATTTAGTCCTTATTGACTAAGGTCATAGAAAGCATCTATGCAAAGGCTGCCAAAATCATTAAGACCGAGGAAGACCAGATGAAGCAAGGCTCCTCTCGTCCAATGGACGAAGAAGGCAACATGGAGATTCAGGAGGAATAGAAGGCCCCGTGATAATGAATCGCCTCTTTGACAGGAATAAAGCTTCTTCCTAGAACACCTTGCACTTTATCTGTTCTATAATCAAAGTCGTTTTTGGCACTCTGAGCAGATTCCTTGGTGATCATGCTTTTGGTCCTGAAGATGAGATCCTTGACGGCCATCACCCGCCAGATAAAAGAGAGCAAGCCTTCAGAAGCCTTGATGGTTGGAGGACGTTTTCCTAGGCTGGCAGCCATCTCACTGAACATGTCTTTATAGCTGATCTGATCTGAATGGAGCACAAAGCGCTCTGATTTGATGCCCTTCTCGAAGAGCTCTAAGGCCATTTGGCTGACATCCCGCACATCCACTGCCGTGGCCAAGCCTTCCGTGTAAAATGGATTCTCCCCCAAGACACTTCCGAAAAGAGTGCCACTGCTCCGGCCCGTTCCTCCAGCTCCCAAGATGATGCTCGGGTTGACCATCAAAGCAGTCAACCCCTCTTCAATCCCCCTCCAGACCTCAAGTTCTGCATTGTACTTGCTGATGGCATAATTCGAATTGATAGGGCTATCCTTCCATAGGCTGGTCTCATCCAGTACCTTATCTCCGGCAGTGCGGCCTAGGGCTGCGACCGAGCTCACATAAAGCAATTTCACACCACGCGGAATGCACACATCCACCACATTGGCCGTTCCTTGGCGATTGACTTGGTACATCCTATCCGCATCCCTAGGATGAAAGGAGACCATGGCCGCAGAATGGATGAGTTCATCGCACCCTTCCAATAGGTTATGAAGTGAAAAGACAACCAGTATATCCCCTTCCACAAACTGTATGAGATCGAAGAGTGCTGTGGCATCGGACCCATGGTAGAATGTCAGAACACGGAATAAAAGGTCCTTGTCAGAATCTGGACGAATGAGCACACGCACTGAATATCCCTGATTCGTGAGGTCATAGATGAACCTCATCCCCAAGATACCCGTACCTCCTGTTATTGCGACCATTCTGCTCAAAGATACATCCATCACTCCGCTTGACGAGCCTAGTTTAATCAATAGCTTTGCCGCGCTTTGAGAATGATGGAGAAACAAATCATAGGACGATTCGATCGAGTGGCTTTCCCCGAATTGGGTTTGAGCAGAGTGAAGGTCAAGATAGACACTGGAGCCTACAACTCCAGCATTCATGTCTCTGAGATCAAGGAGGACGCAGAAGGCTTGCACTTCGTTCCCTTGGAGCAGGGCATGAAGGGTTTTGTAGGTGACTCGATTCTCTTTAAAAACTTCGAGAAACGGATGGTCAGAAGCTCCAATGGGGAATCCGAGGAGCGGTATCTTGTCAGAACGATCATCGTTCTATTCGGTAAGGAGATTCCTGTTCAGCTCACTCTGACCGACCGCAGTCAGATGCGCTTTCCCATCCTTTTGGGACGATCATTGCTAAGAAATAGATTCATAGTCGATGTGGATAGAAGTTATCTATCTTCAAAAGATTAAAAAAAGTAAACACCCCTAACCCCTGAGCGCATCGATGAAGATTGCCGTACTTTCAAGAGGACCTGGACTCTATTCTACTCGAAGGCTCATCGAAGCTGGAGTGGAAAGAGGAGCAGAAATGAGCCTGATGGACCATCTTAGATGTAACATCATCATAGAACAGGACCATCCCCAGATCTATTATCACAAGAAGCGAGTGGAGGACTTGGACGCCATCATTCCGCGCATAGGGGCGAGCGTTACCTTCTATGGAGCATCGGTCATCACACAATTCCAGATGATGGGGCTATACTCACCGGTGAGCTCTCAGGCCTTGCTCCGTTCAAGGAACAAACTGAGGAGTATGCAGATTCTTTCACGGAATGGCATCGGCCTTCCTAACACGGTATTCACTGATTACATGCAGGATACAGACCAGCTCATTCAAGTACTGGGACAACCCCCCTGGATCATCAAACTCTTGGAAGGCACGCAAGGATTGGGAGTCGTACTGGCTGAGAATCAAAGCGCGGCCCAAAGTGTGATCGAAGCCTTCAACAAGTTGAAAGCCCGAATCATCGTCCAAGAATTCATTTCAGAATCTGCAGGTAAAGACCTCAGGGTATTCATCGTAGGAGGAAAAGTGGTTGGTGCCATGAAGCGTCAAGCTGCCTCAGGTTTCCGTTCCAACCTCCATCGTGGAGGTTCGGCTACATTGGTCAATTTGTCAGAAGCTGAGGAACGTACCGCCTTGAAGGCGGCCAAGGTCATGGGCCTTGACATCGCAGGTGTGGATATCCTGCAGAGCGATCGAGGACCTCTCGTCATGGAAGTCAACGCCTCTCCAGGACTTGAAGGCATTGAAAAGGCCACCGGGGTGGACATCGCAGGTAAGATCATCGAATACATCATGGAGAAGATGAAAGAGCATGTGGGGTGACATCCTCATAGAAGGACATAGCTTCAAACCAGGCAGCTCCACCAATCTGGAATTACCGGTCACGGAACTGCCGTCTGGAACGCGCATCCACATCAATATCTATGTTTTCCGAGCCAAGAAACCTGGGCCTTCCATGCTCATCCTCGGAGGACTCCATGGGGATGAGATCAATGGAGTAGAGACGGTGAGGAGAGTGGTCAAGGGGAAGGCTCTTAACAAATTGAAGAAGGGAATGGTCATTGCCATCCCTCTGCTGAATGTATTCGGGTTCAACAATTTCTCACGTTCTGTGCGAGATGGAAAGGACGTGAATCGTAGTTTTCCAGGATCCATCAATGGATCCTTGGCCTCCAGAGTGGCCTACCTGATGAGCGAACATATCCTCCCTCATATAGACTTCGGAGTGGATTTCCATACGGGTGGGGCGAGCATCTTCAACCACCCTCAGCTCAGGGTCAGCGAGGGTGATGATCATGCCATGGAATTGGCCAAGGTCTTTGGGGCTCCAATAATCCTGACCAATAAACCCATTCCAAAGTCCCATCGAAAACAGGCCGTGAATATGGGTAAGCCCATTTTGGTCTATGAAGGTGGTGAATCCTTGAGGTTGGATGAATCCTCCATCTCTATAGGCGTGCATGGCGTTTACCGCCTATTGGCACATCAAGGCATGTTGGACATGAAGGTTCCAGTAGCAGAAAGCGAAGTTTATTCGAAGTCCACATGGATACGTGCTCCACGTCCAGGTATCGTCAATCAATTCTTTCAGGCTGGGGATCGCGTGAATAAAGGTCAGCGCTTAGCTGAGATCCATAACTTAGACTCCTTGAAACGCAGCTACGTTCATGCACCTAGGACTTGTAGAGTATTAGCCCAAGTGAATAACCCAGTCGTGAGCCGTGGCGATGCACTGTTTCATCTCGTCTATGATGAATGAACATGCTCCATATATCCTCACTGACTCGAAGAGCCTAGAGGAAGCTCTCAGTCAAAGGCTTACGGATAAAGGCCGCATCTTCATATTGGCTGATTACAATACAGCTGAACATTGCCTTCCGATGATACAATCCATGCTTCCACAGGATGGCAAGGATTGCATGCTCATGGATCTCGCAGCTGGTGAGGATGCTAAGAGTTTGGACACCGCCATGGACCTCTACCGCCAGCTCATCACTTATGGAGCCGATCGTTCTAGCGTGATGATCAACCTAGGTGGAGGCATGGTATGCGATCTAGGCGGTTTCGTGGCCAGCACTTATAAACGCGGCATGGAATTCATCCACGTCCCAACTACCGTTCTGGCTCAAGTAGATGCCGCTATCGGTGGAAAGACCGGAGTGAACTTAGGCTCCTTGAAGAATATGGTTGGGAACTTCACCCTACCCTCAGCGACACTCATCTATCCTGAATTCCTGAACACCCTTCCCAAACGGGAAGTGATGGCAGGTTTTGCAGAAATCCTGAAGCATGCATTGATCGCTGACCACTTACTTTGGACCAAAATCCTCGAGGCGCCCTATATCGATCTTCCTTTGATCAAATCCATCATCCCTGAAGCCTCACACGTGAAGGTGGGTATTGTCAACAGGGATTTTGAAGAGAAGGGAGAACGCAAGAAATTGAACTTCGGCCATACTATTGGGCATGCCTTAGAAAGCCTTATCTTAGAATCACCAGGCAAGAACCTCTTGCATGGGGAAGCCGTGGCCCTAGGCATGATCGCTGAGTCTTATCTCTCGATGAAGGCCGGAAAGCTCTCGGATGACGAATTGAAAGCCATCTCCGATTTCATCGCCCAGCACTACAAGCCGATAGAACTGGATCGAATGCAGTTCCACCGGATTATAGAACTTATGAGCCATGACAAGAAGAACAAGCGCTCCAAAGTGAACTTTACCTTGCTCAATGGCATTGGTGATTCGCTTATCGACCAGGAACCTGACATGGAAGATGTCATGGAAGCTCTGAACTACTTGGAACGCTATCCTTTTCCTGCTTGAATACCCTGAAGTATAAAAAGACAGCTGCTGCTCTAATCGAGATGGAGTTACCCGTGTCCAAGAGCATCTTGAACCGGGAACTCATCTTGAGTGGGATACATGGTCAGATCATTGACCTAGGTGAGATGAGCTCCTTTCCTGATGACTGTCAACTCATGGTTCACGCTCTATTAGGAAAAACAATGCAGGTGGACGTGGGCCATGCAGGAACAGCCATGCGATTCTTGACGGCCTTTTTTGCTTCTCAGCCAGGAAGAAGAACGCTTATCGGTTCAGAGCGGATGCATCAGCGGCCCATCCATATTCTAGTTGATGCCTTAAGAGAACTGGGAGCTGCTATCACTTATCTCGGTAAAGAGGGCTGTCCACCTCTAGAGATCAATGGAACGCGGCTGAACGGAGGTAAAGTGAGCGTCTCAGGAGAAGTGAGCAGTCAGTTCATCTCTGCCCTACTCCTATGTGCCCCGCGTTTCGAAGAGGGCTTGGAGCTGGAGCTTGTTCCCCCGATTACCTCCAGACCCTACATTGGACTCACCTTGGCGGCACTGACAAGAGCGGGCATCCGCCACCAGATGGAAGGCAACACCATCACCATACCACCGCAAAAGGCTAAGGATTTCAAATTGAGCATGGAGCGTGACTGGAGCGCTGCTGCCTATGGCTATGGCCTGGTCGCTCTAGGATGTTGTGAGGAGCTTTTGTTCCCTGGTCTAACAGTCAAAACATGGCAAGGGGATAGCATCGTGGGCCAACTCTTCGCAATGCTGGGTGTTCAGACTGGAGAAAGTGAATTGGGAGTCCACCTCATCAGAAAAAGCGGGCCTCCGTCCTCCTTTTCAAGGGACATGAGCGATTGCCCTGACCTGGCACAGCCCTTGGCTTTTACTTGCGCAGCCTTGGGTGTGGAATGTGACCTCTGGGGACTGCATACGCTTCCCATGAAGGAGACGGACCGCATCAAGGCCATGGTGGAATGTCTCTCTCAGGTAGGCATCCAAGCAGAACACGGGACGGACTTCATCCGATTCAGAGGAAAGATCAGCGCCTCCTCCCCCCCCCATTTCAAGACCTATAAGGACCACCGTATGGCCATGAGCCTTGCTTTATGGACACCCGTCATTGGTCAAGTCTCTTTAGAAGATGCATCCGTGGTCAGCAAGTCCTATCCTCAGTTCTGGATTGAAATGGAGAAGCTAGGGGTGAATCTGAAGACCTGAGGAATATTCCTTCTCCTTACCTTCCTCCCTGCAAAATCCAATCATGAAATTACTCCTCTCCACTTTTCTCGTGATCGCCTCCTTTGCCATGAGCGCTCAAGCGGTTGATAGCTTGGTCATCCGTTCCATCTACGATGAAGCCTTGGAGGAAGGACAATCTTATAAGAACCTCAGGAGCCTATGCAAGGATGTAGGTGCTCGTCTCACAGGAAGTGCAGAGGCCGAAATGGCCGTGCAATGGGGT
>JAQCAN010000158.1 GCA_027621335.1 Bacteroidota bacterium | reverse complement strand
ACAGATAGCATAGTATACGGGGGGAAAGTGTCTTTGGAGAACTCCGTGGACACTATCAGTAAGGACATCACGGGCATCAAGTGGGACAGGGATGGACATTACTTCGGGGTGTATTTCCCAAATAAGAGCAACGATGTCATCTCAGGCATGAAGCAGTGGATCTTCACGTCCATCATCCTCTTCATGGTCGTTTTCTTCTTTGCCTATGCCATGTTCGTCATCCTTCGCCAAAGGCGACTCTCCGAGGTGAAGACGGATTTCATCAATAACATGACCCATGAGCTTAAGACGCCCATTTCCACCATTGCACTCTCCTCCGATGTGCTTCTGAATGAGGACCTACAGAACGATAAGGCCCGATTGAAGCAGTATGCGAGCATTATCAAGAATGAGAATGAACGTCTTCGCAGGCAAGTAGATAAAGTCTTGCAGATCGCCACCCTGGATAAAGGCGAAGTGGAATTGAAGAAGGAGTCGGTCGATATGCATGAGCTCATTGAGAAAGCGCTCATCACACTGAGTATCTTGGCCAAAGAAAAAGGCGGTAGCATCACCCTTGACCTTATGGCAGCAGAGCACATCACAAGAGGAGATAGGGTCCATCTCACCAATGTGGTCTATAACCTCATTGACAATGCCATCAAGTATTCCACTCAGCCTCAGGTGACATTGAGAAGTGTCAATCTGAATGGAGAATTCTGTTTGGAGATCCAGGACAATGGCATGGGGCTGAGCAAGGAGGACTGCAGTCGCGTCTTCGAGAAGTTCTATCGCGTTTCACATGGAGATGTGCACGATGTGAAAGGTTTCGGGTTGGGGCTCTACTACGTAAAGCGCATCCTCAAGGCACATCGAGGGAAGATAGAGGTGAAAAGCGAGCTTGGTCAAGGTTCTACCTTCACCGTAAGACTGCCTTATGAAGACTAAGAAGAAGATCTTGTATGTGGAAGATGACCCTAATCTGGGCTTTGTTGTTCAAGACGGGCTTCAAAGGGCAGGTTATCTCGTCCATCTGATGCGGGATGGGAAATCAGGATTGCATCAATTCAATTCACAGCGCTATGACCTCTGCATCCTGGATGTCATGCTGCCTGAGAAAGATGGATTCAGCTTGGCCAAGGACATAAGGGTCATGGATGCCAATGTGCCCATCCTCTTCTTGACGGCCAGGTCCAATATGGCGGATAAGGAGCAAGGCTATGGTGTAGGAGGAGATGATTATTTGACCAAGCCCTTCGAACAACAGGAATTGGAGCTGAAGATCAGGGCTATATTAAGGAGGAACGGAGATGAGGATAATGCGGCAGAACAAGCCTTGATGAACATTGGGGATTTCAACTTCCAGCCCATGTTGAACAGTTTGAAACTAGGTGATACCGAACGCAAGTTGACCAAGACCGAATCCAAGGTCTTGGATGTCCTCCTGCAGAAGCGTGGAGAGGTCATCGAGCGGCACATGCTCTTGAATCTGGTTTGGGGAAGGGATGACTACCATACGGGAAGAAGCTTGGACGTTTATATCTCCAAGCTGAGGAAGTACCTCTCCGAAGACCCACGGATACAGATAGAGAACATCCATGGCGTGGGATTCCGCATCTTTGAGACTGACTGACATGAAAGGACCTATAGGCATATTCGATTCCGGATACGGTGGGCTGACCGTCTTCAAGGAGATAGAAAAGCAATTACCTGAATTCGATTACATCTACTTGGGTGACAATGCTCGGACTCCTTATGGCACAAGGTCCTTGGAAAAGGTATATGAATTCACACTGGAAGGTGTCAGGTATCTCTTCGAACAAGGCTGCAATCTGGTCATCCTGGCCTGCAATACAGCATCGGCCAATGCGCTGAGGACCATCCAGCGAAAGAATCTGGCCAGTTTTGGGCCACAGAAACGTGTCCTTGGAGTCATTCGTCCTACTACGGAGAGACTCTCGGAGTTCAGCCATTCAGGTCATATCGGGCTATGTGGAACCACAGCAACGGTCAACTCTGGGAGCTATGTCATCGAAGCCCAGAAGTACGCTCCGGATATCCAAGTGCATCAGCAGGCCTGTCCGCTTTGGGTGCCCATGGTGGAGAATGACGAGATCGGTTCTGAAGCTGCACATCTCATCACGCAGAAATACCTTTCGGAGCTATTGGGTCAACATCCTGATATCGATGCGGTTTTATTGGCCTGTACCCATTATCCCTTGATGTATGCCACCATCAAGGCGCATCTTCCTGAAGGGATCACCCTTATCAGTCAAGGTGAGCTGGTGGCACATTCACTAAGGGATTATTTGAGTAGGCATCCTGAGATGGAAGCCCTTTGCAGCAAAGGCGGAAGTCGCATCTTCCTCACTACAGATTCTCCAGAGAGCTTCGAGCGCTTGGGGGAGAACTATTATTCAGCACCTGTCCATAGCCAAAGGGTGGACATTGAGGCAAAAAAAAATCCCCACCGTTCAGGTGAGGATTTAAATTAAGGTCACTTAACTAAGATGTGGGCGTCTATCTTGTCCGATAGGACATTCTTTGGTACAGCTCCCACTGACTTGTCTACCACTTCTCCGTTCTTAAGGAAAAGCACAGTGGGGATGTTCCTGACGCCATACTTCATTGCTATCTCTTGGTTAGAGTCCACATCCACCTTAGCGATGACTGCTCTATCCTTATATTCTTCTGCCAACTCGTCAACGAGTGGGGCGATCATGCGACAAGGGCCGCACCATGCTGCCCAAAAGTCGATCATGACTGGCTTGTCTGTGTTAAGCACCTCTTCAAAATTCGAGGTAGTGATTTCTACTGCCATGTTTTCTCTTTCTCTAGGATTTATACGAATGTACTCGCTTTTTCAAAGGGCAAATGCCTTGCCGAAGGTACTTTGATGCCATAATTGCAGTCTTTGCTGTGGAGAAATTGACATGAAATGTGGTAACCCTCCAAGAATCAAGAGAATAGGCTTTTGGTATTCTGCCATTCTCAGACAGGAATTGTGGAAAATAATACGCCCCTAAATGGCTAAATTTAGGCCCACTAATTAAAATCCCTAGGAATAGCTGATGTTCGAGAATCTTTCTGATAAACTGGATAGAGCCTTCAAGGTCTTAAAAGGTCAAGGACAGGTCACTGAAGTCAATGTGGCCGAAACACTCAAGGAAGTAAGAAGAGCCCTTCTGGATGCGGATGTCGAGTACAAGACTGCCAAGGATTTCACCGATCGGGTGAAGGAAAAGGCGCTTGGAGCCGATGTACTCAACTCCATCTCCCCAAGCCAACTCTTGGTCAAGATCTGCAATGATGAACTGGTCGCCCTCATGGGTGGCAAGCAAGTGGACATCAGCTTGGAAGGAAAGCCGCCTGTCATCCTTATGTCAGGACTGCAAGGAAGCGGTAAGACCACCTTCTCAGGTAAACTGGCGAACATGCTGAAGACCAAACAGAATCGCAAGCCCCTTCTTGTGGCCTGTGATGTCTACCGTCCTGCGGCCATCGATCAGTTGCATGTTGTGGGAGCGTCCATTGGAGTGGAAGTGTTCTCTGATAAAGAGTCCAAGGACCCTGTGGAGATCGCTACTCGGGCTATCGCTTTCGCTAGAGAGAGAGGATTGAGCCCAGTTATTGTAGATACTGCCGGCCGTTTGGCTGTGGATGAACAGATGATGGATGAGATAGAGCGGGTGAAAGCCGCCATCAATCCATCAGAAACCCTTTTCGTGGTAGACGCCATGACAGGACAGGATGCGGTCAATACCGCAAAGACCTTCAATGAACGTATCAACTTCGATGGAGTGGTGCTCACCAAACTGGACGGTGACACCCGTGGTGGAGCGGCCCTTTCCATCCGTTCTGTAGTTAATAAGCCCATCAAATTCGTAGGAACGGGAGAGAAGATGGATGCTCTGGATATCTTCTATCCAGACCGTATGGCCAATCGTATCCTCGGAATGGGAGACGTGGTCAGCTTGGTGGAACGCGCGCAAGAGCAGTATGATGAGGTAGAAGCTAAGCGCCTTCAGAAGAAGATTGCCAAGAACAAGTTCGACTTTGAGGATTTCTTAGGTCAGATCCAGCAGATCAAGAAGATGGGTAACTTGAAGGACCTCATGGGTATGATCCCAGGAGTGGGCAAGATGATGAAGAACGTGGATATGGATGATGATGCTTTCAAAGGCGTAGAAGCTATCATTCGCTCCATGACAGTTCAGGAACGCGGCAATCCTCAGCTATTGACCACTAGCAGAAGAAAGCGCATCGCGGCTGGAAGCGGGACCAACATCCAAGAGGTCAATAAGCTCATCAAGCAATTCGATGAGATGCGCAAGATGATGCACATGATGAGCGATAAGCGCAACATGGCCAACATGATGAAGAACATGCAGCGCATGGGAGGAAAAATGCCGAGCGCATAACATAAGATATGAGGATACTGAACGGAAAAGAGACCGCAGAGAGCATCAAGCTAGAGATTGCTGAAGAAGTCAAGGCTCGCCTTGCTGCAGGAAAGTCCAGACCACATCTGGCAGCTGTGCTGGTAGGAGAAAATGGAGCTAGCCTCACCTATGTGAATGCCAAGGTGAAAGCTTGTGCCAAAGTAGGCTTTGAGAGCACCTTGGTGAAACTAGATGCCGATATCTCTGAAGAAGAGCTTCTTAAGGAGGTCCATAAATTGAATGATGACCCTTCCATCCACGGCTTCATCGTTCAGCTTCCCTTACCTGATCATATCGATGACCAGCGTATCATAGAGGCCGTTTCCCCTGAGAAAGATGTAGATGGATTCCACCCACTGAATGTGGGACGAATGGTTCTCGGATTGCCATGTTTTCTGCCTGCCACGCCTTATGGAATCCTTCAGCTTTTGGAGAAGAATGACATTCAAACCGAAGGAAAACACTGCTTGGTCCTAGGGCGCAGTAACATCGTAGGTTCACCAATGAGTATTCTTTTAGCGCGAAATAGTAGTCCTGGCAACTGCACAGTCACTCTTGCGCACAGTCGCACCAAGGATATCAAGTCATTGAGCTTGCAAGCCGACATCATCATCGCAGCGGTAGGTCGTCCTCATTTCTTAACCGCTGATATGGTGAAGGAAGGAGCGGTCATTGTGGATGTGGGTATCCATCGCATCGAAGACAAGACTAAGAAAAGCGGCTACCGTTTGATCGGAGATGTGGACTTCGATGAGGTCGCCTCCAAGACGGAGGCCATCAGCCCTGTACCTGGCGGTGTGGGGCCAATGACTATTGTAGCTCTTCTGAAGAATACGTTGCAGGCCGCAGGCTAGGCCTTCATTCCTTATTGGAATATCTTGTCATTTCTATTTATTGTCCTAGTAACGCTGATTGAGTCTTTCTCTCATAAAGATGTTGATGCCTGCTTTGAGATCCACTTGAAATTGGGATAGGCCCATTGTATCATTGGGCCTTAATCATTCAATACTTAATCATTCAATATCAGAGTATGATCACATTAGGAGCTCGCGTGAAACACCCCACCTTTGGTGAAGGAATCGTATGTGGAGAGGAAGGAACGAATTGGAAAGTCTTTTTTAGAGAAAGCGATCAAACTATCTCCAAGGCCTTTGAAGGCTTCGAACTGCTCGATTATGGCTTCAGCCAAGAAGAGGCAGGAGTGGATATGGAGTACATAGAAGATGCTTTACGCAATGTCCTCACCGAGATGGAGTTCATCCAACATCCAGTGGATCTTGGAGAGAAATGGGTAGGCGGTAACCTCACCATGACTCCCGGTAAGGCAGGTCTGCAGAGCAAGGAAGTGCCCATTGAGGCCTTCTTCCATAAGATCGTCATGATGAGGGATAGGATGAGAGTGCTCGAGCAGAACATCAATAGTCACAAGGTCCTCAGCGATGAGGATAAAGTCAATCTTCAACAATACATCACCCGTTGTTATGGGAGCATGACCACTTTCAACGTCCTCTTTGATAATAAAGAGGACTACTTCGTGGGAGAGAAGAAATCCTGATTATGGGGTACCTTCGGGCATCCTAAAAATTGAAATAGATGGATTTGACTAAACTTTTGATGGAGAACCTCG